>CAZRID010000339.1:0-3625 GCA_964600055.1 uncultured Acidimicrobiaceae bacterium | reverse complement strand
TTCACCACCGTTGGCACCGCCGAGAAGGCCGAGCTGAGCAAGAAGGCAGGTGCCGACCATGTGATCGTCTACACCGAAACCGACTTTGGGGAGGCCGTCGGCGGCATCGCCGGGCCAAAGGCCCTCGACGTGGTGTACGACGGCGTAGGCGCCGCCACCTTTATGAAGAGCCTCGACCTGCTTCGACCGAGGGGCTTGATGGTCACCTTTGGCAATTCATCCGGCCCGGCACCCGAGATCTCGCCGTTGATCCTCGCCCAGAAGGGATCACTTTTCTTGACCCGTCCCACCATGGCCCACTATTTGCAGAGCAGAGAGGAGTTGCTCTCGCGTTGTGTGGACCTCTTCACCTGGATTCGAGAAGGGAGCCTCGACGTGCGCATCGATGCCGAGTATCCATTGGCCGAAGCCGCCGCAGCCCACCGCGCCCTCGAGAGCCGACAGACGACAGGCAAGGTCCTGATTCGACCTTGAACGACCACGACCCGGGTCAGCTCCCTATGAAAAGCCGCTTCGCCTGGACCTTCGGGCTACGGGCGATAGAGACGACAGCCCGACTCGCCTGGCGGATGAAAGTTGACCCGGGACCCGGCTTCCCGCCACCGCCTTTTGTCCTGGCCGCCAACCACTACTCCTTTCTCGACCCGCCGCTGATCGGGGCGGTCTATGGGAAACGTGCTCGATTCATCGCTCTCGTCGACCTCTTCGGAAATCACCGGTCCCTCGATTGGATCCTCGAGGCCTTCGAGGTAGTGCCCGTGCGCCGGGGAACGGTGCCGCTCGGGCCCGTGCGACAGTGTCTGTCTCATCTGGGCGGCGGAGGTGTCGTCGGCCTGTTCCCGGAAGGGACGCGGGTCGACCGGTTCGGCGACACCGAGCTGAAGCATGGTGCCGCATGGCTCGCAGTTCGTGCCGGCGTGCCGTTGGTTGCGGTGGCGGTGACCGGGACCGGCGGGGTTCTCGGTATCGACAACAAGTTTCACCGGGGACGGGTCAGCGTGACCGTCGGGCCCACGATGCACCCCGAGGGAACTGGGCGGGAAGCAGTGAACGAGCTAACAGCCCGGTGGGCACAATGGGTCGCCTCTACCGTTTCCTAATGCAGGGAGCCCCGTGACACGCTACGGAATCGCTATGTGAGGCGGCGTCGATAGGGTCCATCGTCGGCGAGGAGCCCAATGAATCATCTCGACTACATCACCATCGAACCTCCAAATGCCTCGGTGCCGATGGCGGATCTCGACGGGAGCCTGCTCACGCAGGACCGCGTCTACATGCGCAACAGCTTCCCCGTGCCCGACCCGAGAGAAGTCACGGGTGAGATTCGGGTGCTGGTCCCGGGCAAGCAGGCACGGACCGTGACCCCGGACGAACTCGGCGTCTTGCCTCGGGCAATGATCGACATGGTCCTCGAATGTGCCGGGAACGGCCGATCCCTGATGACTCCGGTCCCGAACGGTCTGGCCTGGGCTCTGGGTGGGGCGTCGCCGATTCGTGTCTCGGGGGTGCGACTCATCGACGTGATCGGGGATCTGGCCGACGAGGTCGTCGACGTCGTGTTCACGGGAGCCGATCGGGGAGAGGTCAGACCCGAAGGCCCGGTCAACTATCAGTTCTCGCTGGATGCCGCCCTGGCACGGTCGGACAGCCCACTCTTGGTCACCCACATCGGCGACCAGCCATTGGCCCATGAGCACGGCGGGCCGGTCCGCCTCGCAGTCCCCGGCCACTACGCCATGAAGTCGGTGAAATGGCTGACCCGGATCGTGGCCGTCACCGAGCCCTTCACCGGGCACTTCGTCAACCGGTACCGATACATAGGTGACCACGAGTTCGAAGATGGAACTCCGGTCGGTGCGATCCAGATCAGGTCGGTGATCTCACATCCAGCGGATGGCGCCAGGGTGCCCGCCGGCATGCTGGCCCTCGCCGGTTCAGCCTGGTCGGGAACGGGACGCATCAGCCAGGTCGAGGTCTCGACCGACAGCGGGGAGACCTGGCTGGATGCAGAGCTGAGCCCTGGTCAAGGGAATCATGCGGCTCTAGCCTGGCGTCTTGAGATCACGGTCTCGCCGGGGCGACACACCGTCATGGTCAGGGCCACCGATTCCAGGGGGAGCAGCCAGCCGCTTCGGCCCCGGTGGAACAAGAACGGGTACGCCAACAACCTGGTGCATTCGGTTCGATTCAACGCGATCTGAGGGGACCCAGAACCCCCTCCGGCCCTAGCGGGCCACCTCCGCCTCCGGGGGAGGAAACGAAGAGCCCCCTCCGGCCCTAGCGGTGGGTTCTAGGGCGCCATCGAGGCGAGGGCCGCCGCGATGTCGCTTGGGAAGTCGAGATGGGCCTTCCAGGCTTCGGCCAGGACATCGAATTGCGCCTCGGGCAATGTCTCCTGGACGCGATCGATGGACTCCCTGGGGACCTCGCCTTGCTGGCTCCAGAAGTAGTGGACCGGGGCCGTGATCTCGTTCAACCTGGAGGGCACAAGCGAGGCAGCAGGTGTCCGCCGGAATGCCCTGATCGAGTCGGTCGAGCCCTCGATCGTCTCGGCGAGATCCCGAGCCGCCACCTGGCTCTGGGTCGGGCACCAACCGCCCTCCTCACACTTCGGTGCCCATCGATCGGCGGCAAACGGCCCCGCCGTCTCGAGCGCAAAGGTCACCGCGGTCCCGAACCACGGCAGCTTCTCCAAGAATTCGACCCATCCGTCGGGTTTGTAGAAGTCGACATCGATCATCACGACACCGGCCACCAAATCTGGGCTGGTGACCCCGATTTCTGCCGCTACCTCACCACCGAGGCCAATTCCGGCAATCAGGGCCGGCTGATCGAAGGTCTGGTCGATGGCGTCGCTAACTCCCACCGCCATCGAGGCGACGGTGTGCGCCGAGCCCTCCTCGGGGATGCGCTCGCTGAGCCCGAAGCCGATGAGATCGACCCGCATCACGCTGAACTTCGGATCGAGTTCCGACACCACCCCATCCCACAGGACACTCCCCGCCACGTCGATGTCGTGCAATAGGACCAGGGGCACCGCCCCCTCCCCCTCACGTGTCACGTTGAGCGATCTGCCGTCGGTGGTCACAAACGGTTCCAGTTCCAACTCCTCGAGGGAGGTGTCCTCGATCAGTTCGATTCGCTGGTGGGTGACCGCGGTCCAGACCACGGCGCCGGCCACCAGCACGAGCAGGATCAGGACGAGTATGCGAACCAGCACCCTGCTCGGTGCTTCCTCTCGGGGTGGCGGTCTCAGCCCGCTCATTTGGTCAGAACCACTTGAAGGTGTCTCGGCTCATCGGGGCCGAGGTTGAGCGGAAGTTGCGATTTCGATGATCCGTCCATGCTGCGCTCACGTTAGGAACGCCGGCTTGAGACGCCGGGTCATTGAAGCTCGACCGGGTCAGATCACGACGAGCTCATGAGGAAACCTGGTCACCTGCTCGTTCCCACCCTCGGTCAGCAAATAGGTGCGTCCGAAGAAGATTCCGAACAAGCCATCCGGTGTGATGATCGTCGGCTCCAGCATCGCCACGATCCCTGGCTCGAGCTCGAGCTCATCGTCATCGGCGACGACGTGGTCCCACATGACATGCGGGGTGTGGCTGACGAAGTCGATGCAATG
>CAZRID010000338.1:0-3635 GCA_964600055.1 uncultured Acidimicrobiaceae bacterium | reverse complement strand
ATGTCGACTGCCTTCTGGAGAGCCTCGACTTTGGCTTGAAGGAGATGCAGGAAGCCATAGATCATGCCCGCCTCTCCGGCGAGCCGTTTGAGGAGATGAGGGGATACTGGAACATCTGGGCGAATCTGCTCTACGCCGGGCGATGGCTCGATGCGATCGATGCTTATCGGAAGTTGGCCCTGGCCCTACCCCGACTCGGCTTCGCCTACGAAATGCCGGAAGCGATGGTGCGCACTGCGCAGGCTTTGATGCAGCTCGGACGGTGGGATGAGGCGGTGTCGATGGTGGACGTTGCCCGCCAGATGGACCCCGCCCGCGCCGACACCCTTGGTCTGCCACAGGTGCTTGTCGCACGGGGCGAAATCACGGCGGCTCGTCAGCTGATCGGGGCCAGGAGCACGCTGGCAGTGGCTGGTGAAGCCGAGATGCACCTGTGGAATGACGTCAACCTGGCAGAGGTCGAGGTTGCTGACGGGAATCCGCTGGGCGCAATCGAGTTGGTCGATTGGGTCCTGGAACGGTCAGCGGGCCTTGATCAACAGTTGGCTGCCGGCCACGCCCTCGCGATCGGGATCCGCGCCGCGGCCGACGAGGCAGAAGCAGCCAGATTCAAGGAAGACCGGGCAACCGAGGAGACCGCTGTCACAGCAGGCTCCCGCTATCACGCGCTGATGGCTGGTCTGGCCGAGAGCCCGGGCCCTCGGATGGGTGGAAGGCCCTGGTCAGAGCACTCGCCAGCCAAGCCGACGCCGAGCTTGCCCGGCTCGAAGGGAGGTCCGACCCTGAGGCCTGGCGTAGAGCCGCCACAGAGTGGGACACACTCTCGATGCCCTATCAGGCTGCCTGCTGCAGGGTTCGCTGGGTCGAGGCTTCGCTCCCCGAAAACGACCGGGATCTGCTGACGACCGAGATCGACGAGATCCGCCTCGTGGCGGCCAGTCTCGATGCTCCGACGCTGAATGATGCGGTGAGCAGACTGGCCAGGCGGGGGCGCTTCGACTCATCAGACCTCAGGACGTCTCACGGCTTTGGCCTAACTCCTCGTGAGGAGGAGGTCCTCGATCTCCTCGCCCGGGGCAGCACTAACCGGCAGATTGCAGCAGAGCTTTTCATAAGTGAGAAGACCGCCGGTGTCCACGTCTCGAACATCCTGCCCAAGCTGGGTGCCTCGAATCGTGGCGAGGCGGCGGCGAGAGCCATCCGCGAAGGCCTGGTCGACCTGACCGATCATCGCAAATAGGGAATTCTCCCGATGCGAACCAGGAGCATTTAGCCGTACCTTCGACGCGATGCCACAACATGAGCCTGTCGTCGAGCCCATGAGCCAGAGCAGGGTGACAGCGTCGCCGGCGATGGCCCGATTCTGGGCCTTACAGCAGATCGGCCAGGCCATGAAGCGGCGGCCGAGGCAACCAAGGGGGGAGTACCGGAAGGCTGCTCCGCCCGAACGGACCGTCGAGTCCGGCTGACCTCTGACTTGCCCTGTCGGGTCCGGCCCTCACGGCCAGATCAGTTCAACGCCCCCGGTGTCGATCAAGTCTTGAACCGCCGTCTCCAGCTCCCCGGAGTGGATGCGGTCGTTCAAATAGCGTCCGGGACACGAGGTTGCGGCGTGGTCGCCGTGACCGGTGATCGTGGTTGGGGAAACTCCATAATGCTCAGAAGCCCAGGCGAGCACCGTCTTCAGCGATTCCAACTGAGCCGCGGTGGGTTTCTCGAATTCGAAGTTGCCCTCGACTACTACCAGGAAGTGACCGGTCGTGTTGTATGTGGTCCCGGTGTCGCCGCGAAACGCGGGATCTCGGCCCTCATAGACGGTGCCGTCGATCCCGATCAGGACGTGATAGGCGATGTCGGGCCAGCCCTGACCGCTCATGTGCCAGCTCTGCCATCCCCGGAACTGGGCCGGGCCGGTGGTCCCGGCCTGGCTGCCCGCATGATGAACGGTGAGCCGGGTGATGGTGTGGGCCACCATCCGACCCGTTTCGGGCGGGCGCGCCCCCCAATCCTCCCTCGGCGCCACGGTCACCACCGGATGCGGCCGGGGTGGGGGGCGATTGGCGGTTAGACCCAGGGCCCGGGTGAGGAATGTGGCCATCTGATCACGGGCGATCGCTTGATTCGGGCAGAAGCGGTCGTTGGCCGGAGGGTTGCAGCCGACGGTGACACCGGTGGCGGCGATGCGGTTGATGGCGTCCTCGAAGACATGGCCGTCGTCGTCGATGAACGAGTCGTCGGCTGAGGAGGGGTACCCGAAGGCCCGAGCCAGCATGGCGGCCATCTCCCCTCGAGTCATATCCCGATCAGGGCAGAAGCGGTCGTTGGCCGGAGGGTTGCAGCCGACTGTGATCCCGGCAGCTGCGATTCGGTTGATCGCGCTCTCGAAAACATGGCCGGCATCATCAGTGAAAGGATCCTGGATCGCTGACGGAAGCTCGAGCGCCCGGGCGATAAACGCCGCCATCTGCCCCCGGGTCACGGTTTGGCCGGGGCAATAGCGGTCGTTTCTTGGAGGATTGCAGCCGGTGGTTATGCCCCCGTAGGCGATGGCTTCGATCCCGCCTTCATGGACGTTGCCGTCATCGTCGATGAAGGATCCCCCGGGTGGGAGCACCGCCAGCAACACCGCCAACGCCATAGCGGGCAGACCCGTGCTCACTGTTCGGTCGGCTCGATCGAGCCCCTCAAATGCTGCAACGGATAAGGACGATACCGTGGCCTTGCGATCAGGCTCGCTTGCGTCGGTGGTAATAGCGAAGTGCTTTGTCCCGGCTCCCGCAGTCGGCCATGTCGCACCATCGCCGGCGGCGATTGCGGTTGTTGTCGTGGAACAGCCATTCACTCGATGGGCAAGGACCGAGACGGTCGGCGTCGACTCCGCAGCATCTCACCCGCATTGCTTGGGTTGAGCTCGCGTGGACTTCAGTCGGTCGTGGCGGTGGTTGGATGTTGTAGCAAGCCATCCTTTGGCCGATAGGAAAGCCGTCCCTTAGTGAGAACCGCGATCAAGATTGCAGAGATGATCGGGACCGCGACCAGGACCAGGAATTGGATGTCGTCCGAGACGGGGAGGAAGTTGTCGGAGAACTCGTCATGGGTCGTGACGTTGTACGCAGCATGAAAGAGACCGACGATCAGCACGCTGCGATTCGTGTTGTTGTAGAACCACGCAGCCATGATGCGACTGGCGAGTTGGGGAATAAACAGGACACCTAGAATCACGAGCCCGTCAATCACCGATCCACCTTCCACGATGAAGCCCGGGATATGGGCGAGAGCGAATGGGACAGAGACGATGGCGGCGGCCTGCAACGGCCGGTAGCGGTCCTGTTCCCTGTCGAGCAGGAACCCGGTCCACCCGATCTCTTCGTAGAAATTGGAGAGCACGAACGCGAACGTCAAGCTCGGCAGGATGAGGGTGAAGAATTTCGTCCAATTCTCCGCCACCGCCGTCAACGGCGCGGTGCCCGCTAGCGCGGTAGCAAGCAGGAGCGTGACGAAGGTCGGCCCCAGAATGGCGAGCAGGTACCATCGGATACCAACTCGCCATCGCAGACACCGTTGGACGAACTCGCGCACCCCGGCGGTGCCGCGCAGGGCCGCCGTCACCACAAAGGCGGCAACGGCGCTCCCAA
>CAZRID010000337.1:0-3701 GCA_964600055.1 uncultured Acidimicrobiaceae bacterium | reverse complement strand
CAACGAGTTGCTCGATTTCATCGAGGAGGGCGTCGCGCTCGAGGAAGGTCGCCACGCCCGGGAAATCAGCCACGGGTGTCCCTCCATGCCTTCCACGCCTGATAGCCACCCTCCAGGTCCGTGACGTTGCTCAGACCGAGATCCTGAAGCCGAGCCGCGGCCAGACTGGAGCTGTATCCCTGGCTGGAGACCAGGACCACCCGCTGGTCCGGTGGGAAGTCGATCTCGCGATACCGGCTGGATGGGGCCGACCTCCATTCGAGGACAGTGAGGTCGATGAGATGGGCGCCCGGCATGTCACCGTCGCGCTCTCTCTGTGCATCCGTGCGCACGTCGACGATGAGCGTGCCCGCCTCGGCCGCTATCTCGAGGTCTTCGACACGGATCCGGGTTAGACGAGAGCGGGCCTGGTGCAGCAACTGATCCAGTGTGATCACGATGGCTTCTCGCTCGATCTCGTCCCTCGGCATTGGCTTGGCGTCGCGAAAGTAGCGGAATCGCTATAACGTTCCCCCATCTGTCGGGCGATGTCAGGGGTGAGACAGCATGGTTAGGTGGAAACGGGATCCAACCGGTCCAGGAGAGGTCATCGACCGACGCGGCTCCGGTCCGAGCATGCGCACCGTGGGTTTCGGCGGTGGGGGTATTGCCATCATCGCCGTGATAATCATCAGCCTCCTCAGTGGTGGTGATCTCGGCGATCTGACGAACATCCTCGCTCCGGCGGGAGAGGTCGACACCGAGACGGAGCCGCTCGACCCGGCAACCGACCCTGACGCCGATTTGGTCCGATTCCTCGAGGACGTCCTCCAGGACACGCAGTCGATGTGGGTTGGGGTATTCGAGCAAGCCGATCGGAGCTACCGGCCCACCAACCTCGTGGTTTTCAACGGGGCCACGCAGTCAGGGTGTGGCGGGGCTCAGGCTCAGTCCGGCCCCCACTACTGCCCGGCCGACGAACTGGTGTACATGGACCTCGACTTCCTCGCCGAGCTGCAGCGACGATTCGGCGCGGCCGGGGACACCGCCCAGGCGTACATCCTCGCCCACGAAGTCGCTCACCACGTCCAGCACCAGTTGGGAATCACCGAACAGGTGCAGAGCCAGGGAAGCAACGAAGCCAGCATCGCCCTCGAACTGCAGGCCGATTGCTTCGCCGGTGTGTGGCTTTCTACCCTGCGAGCCGAAGGTAGCTCGGCGGCGATCCTGGAGGCGGGTGATCTCGAGGAGGCCCTGGACGCCGCGGCCGCCGTCGGTGACGATGCCATACAGAGCCAGACCACCGGTCAGGTGAACCAGGAGTCATGGACACATGGCAGCTCGGAGCAGCGCTACCAGTGGCTCAACCAGGGTTTCACCACCGGCTCGCCGGGAGACTGCGACACGTTCTGATATAGCCGCGGGCCGCTGGACCGACATCGGGCAAATTGGGTCTGTCCTTTTACGCCCTATAAACCGATACGGTGACATAGTTCCCACCTGATCGAGCCGCCGGTCATGTGATCTCCGACGCTGCCGGCAACAAACTCTATGTCCCTACTTACGACCGCCATCTCCCTCGCCGCCTACGCCGTCGGTTTCCAGACTCTCGTTTACCTTCTCCTTCCCGGTCGTTTTCGCTTGACATGGGCACCACTCGTCACGAGCTCGGTGGGAGCCGGGCTGGTCGTGGTTTCCGCGATCTGGTTCGGTCCCGACGCGGTTGGACTGGCCGGGCCGGACGGTGGACTGCTGGCAGCCTGGAGTTCGGGGACGGTGCTCACCATGACCGCGGTGGGACTCGTGATGCTTTCCACACCGCAACTGCGTGATCATCTCGCCGACCCCCGCATAATCGCAATGACCTCGAGACAAGCGACAGCTCAGATACTGATTCGGATACCGGTGATGACTGCATTCATCGAGGAGGCGGTTTTCCGCGGTGTCCTCCACGGAGCGTTGATCGCCGTCTACCCCGAGCCCATTGCGCTGTGGGGCGGTGCCGTCCTCTTCGGGCTATGGCACATCGGCCCCGGGCTCGACCAGGCCCGTGCCGTCGATCGACGCAGCATGGCGGGTACGGCCCATGTCCTGATCACGGTCATCGCCACCACGATCGTCGGAGCCGGCCTGGTGTGGCTGAGGATCGAAAGCGGCTCGATCTGGATACCGGTGGCGGTACACGCCGGTCTCAACATGACCATGGCCGTGTTTGCGAGGATGGCCGGCAGCACAGGTTGGGTTGGCCTCCGGCGCGTCGGAGGCTTGGCGCAGGAGTCCTGACAAGACCTTGCCGTGGAGCGGTAGCTCCGGCCGACCGGCGTCTGTTTGCCCGAGACTGTGGGCCAACAGGAACGAAGAACCCGTCGTCGAGCGAGGGTGGGTCGCGGGCAAAGTCGGCCCGGCAATCAAAGCAGTCGGCCGGCAATCAAATCAAATACTGGTTGGTGCCCCGTCTGAGATAGTGACCGTCGCCGGGTGAGCCGTGATAGGTGTCATCCTCGATGATGGTCCGGCCCCGGCTGAGGACGGTCTCCACCTTCCCGGTCACTTCCCATCCCTCATAGCAGGAATAATCGACCCACATGTGATGGGTCTCGGCCGAGATGACGTGAGTGGTGTCGGGATTGAACACCACGATGTCTGCATCGGAACCGACGGCGATCGTCCCCTTCTGCGGGTAGACACCGAACATCTTCGCCGGTGTGGTCGATGTCACCTCGACGAAGCGATTGAGGCCGATCCGACCCTGATTGACACCACCGTGATAGATGAGCTCCATTCTGTTCTCGACACCTGGCAGGCCATTCGGGATCTGGGCGAATGAGTCGCGTCCGAGCTGCTTCTGAGTGCCGAACTTGGGATGGTCGCCCCAGCAGAACGGACAGTGGTCGGTGGACACGATCTGAAGGTCGTTGGTGGCCAGTCCCTTCCAAAGCATGTCCTGATGACCCTCCGCCTCGTCCCGCAACGGAGGCGAGCAGACGTACTTGGCGCCCTCGTAGCCGTTGCCGAGATGGTCGAGCGAGAGGAGCAGATACTGCGGGCAGGTCTCGCCGAAGGCGTTCTGCCCCTCATCACGAGCCATGGTCAACTCGATGAGAGCATCGGAGGCCGACATGTGCACGATGTAGATCGGGCATCCCGCCAACTCGGCCAGCTGAATCGCCCGATGTGTTGCCTCACCCTCGAGGATCGAAGGCCGAGTCAGACCGTGATATATCGGATCGGTCTCGCCACGGGCCAGCGCCTGCTCGACCAGGATGTCGATGGCGATGCCGTTCTCGGCGTGCATCATGATCGTGGAGCCGTTCTCGGCAGCCTTCTGCATAGCCCGGAAGATCTCACCGTCTGTCGAGTAGAAGACACCCGGGTAGGCCATGAACATCTTGAATGAGGTGACGCCCTCGTCGAGGGCTATGTCCATCTCCTTCAAGGATTGGTCGGTGACGTCACCGACGATGAGGTGGAACCCGTAGTCGATGGCACAGTTGCCGTCGGCCTTGCCCATCCAGGCCTCGAAGCCGTCCATCAGGTTCTGGCCCTTGGTCTGCACGGCGAAATCGATGATCGTGGTGGTCCCGCCCCATGCGGCGGCGCGGGTTCCGGTCTCGAAAGTGTCGGCGGCGGAGGTCCCACCGAAAGGCAGCTCCATGTGGGTGTGCACGTCGATGCCACCGGGGATGACGTAGCGGCCGGTGGCGTCGATCACCTTGTCGGAT
>CAZRID010000336.1:0-3711 GCA_964600055.1 uncultured Acidimicrobiaceae bacterium | reverse complement strand
CGGGGTGGGGTCAGGATCGTGGTTGGCCCGGGAGGGGTGGTGGTCGGCTCGGATCGACTGGTCGGGACCCGTTTTCCCGGGTCACGGCCTTGGGGCGGTGCAGCAACCGGGCCGGGTTGCCCCTCCATCGTCTTTGCCCGGCGTCGAAGCGCCCGCCCTGCAGCCAGAAGGAGAAAGGCGGGGATGATGCTCCCCCCGATCCCGAGGAAGTACTCACTCATCCCGAGCTCGGAGAGAATCCCGGTGCTGCCAAGGATGACGATCCCGATCCAGACGATCCCGAGGAAAGTCAGGGCACGGCCCAGGCAACCCACCGGATTCAGGTTCTGATCAGCCATGCCGCTCATTCAAACATCAAGGTCTGGTGAGAACGACCCTGAGTCGCCACGCTGCCAGCAGGAGAAGGACGGCGGCGTAGACGGTGAGCACCCCGAGCTCGGGAAGGATGTCGACGACCGTGCCGTCACGACGCACCAGCTCCGCGAACCCGTCGAGGGCCCAGGCGTGTGGTGTCAGGTGCGCCACCCGGTTCATCGCAGGTGAGAACAGTTCGATGGGCAGCATGCACCCCCCGAGTGCGGCCAAGCCGAGACTCACGATCACACCGATGCCACCAGCCTGCTGATCGTTGCTGAAGGTTGCACCCATGAGCATCCCTGCACCGGCGCCGACAGCGGAGAAGGTGACCAGGATCAACAGCGCCCCCCACGGGTCCCCCCAGTTGACCCGGAACAGGAGGAAGGTGAAAAAGACTATGTAGAGCCCCTGCACCATGGCCACCGCCCACCTTCCGGCACTCTCGCCGACCACGATGGTCCCGGTCGAAGTTGGCGTGGACAACATGCGACGGGACAGACCCAGGCGCCGGCTGAGGATCAGAGCAGCCGACCCGGCCAGGGCGGTCAGGAAGGTGAACAGGACCAGTTGCTGTGCGGCGCCGAGGTCGAAACGGCCCAGGGTGGGAGGGAACAGCGCTTCCCCCAGCGCAGACGTCTCGACGTCGAGTCCCGGGGCCTGATCGACACTGGCCAGGGCGACGTCCACGGCCTCGTCGAAACCCGACTCCATCTTCTCGGCAGCGAACTGTGCCGCTCCGATCGGAGTCATCACCCGGGCTACGGCGGCCGACACCACCGACTGCAGTTGGGGACCGGTGTTGTTGGGTCTCGAGAGGAATCCGATCTCGATTGGAGCACCGGTCGCAGCTTGATCGCTCATCCCTGCGGGGACGAAAACACCCGCCTGGAGCGTCCCGCGCTCGACGGCGGTGGTCAGTTCCTCCTCGGTGTCGAATCGGGTCACCTGGAGCGACTCCTCGGACTCGATCTCCTCGGTCACCGCAGTGGCCATCGGGTCGTCGTCCTCCTGATGGACTCCCAGCGCCGGGGCGAAGTCACCACCGAACTGGGCGCCGATCAAGAGGATCAGGGCCACGGGGAAGATGAACACGAAGAAGATATTGGAGCGCTCTCTGAGCATCCGTCGCACATTTGCGCCCGAGATAGCGAGGATCTTCCTCACTTCATTAGCCTCCTTTTCAGGAGTAACCAGGCGCCCAGGCCATAGACGAGCGTGAATGCGGAGAGCACCGCCGCGGCCGGTATCGCCTCGGTCCACGGTGCTCCGCCGGAAATGTCGGAGAGACCACGCATGAACCAGGCATGGGGAGTCAGGTAGGTGAGCTTGCTCAGGAAGTCATCTCCCTGGCCGATCGGGAAGAAGGTGCCCCCCAGCATCCCGAGCACCACGGCGATGATCGCGGCGATATTGCCCGCTCCTTCCGCGGTCGTGGCGGAGGCGGTGACCAGGCCGATAATCGCAGTCGCGGCGAGCACGCCGGTGACGATGAGCAGTGCCACCCCGAGCGGCGGCCCCCATCGCGCCCCCATCAGGAAGTGGGTGCCCACCACCAGGGCAGTCATCGAGATCACACCAAGGGCGAAGGAGAGAAGGGCCTTGCCGCCGACGATCCTGGTCCGGTTGATAGGGGCGGCCATGAGCCGGGCCAGAGTCCCATCCTGTCTCTCTTCGAGCAGTCCGACCACTCCGAACTGAACCGTGAAGAAGAGGAAGAACACCGCCATGCCGGCGGCGAAGAACGTCGGGCTGTCCAACTGTCGCGTTTGGGCGGACAGATCCTCGAAGACGAACGCGGGCGGACGCTGCGCAGCCTCCTGGCCCCATGCCGCGGCATCCGCCGGTGGCGAGCCCTCGATGAGCCCAAAGGCAGTTGCCACCGCCAGCTGCGCCCTCCGGATTCCTGACCCGAACTCCGCGGCGATCGAGCTGGCAATCTGGGTGGCCGTCGGGCTGTCGATGTCACCGATCACCTCGATGGTGAAGGGCGATCCGGCCACGGCGGCATCTCCGAGACCAGGGTCGAGCCGGATATAGGCGGCGATCTCACCTTCATCCACGGCCACGTCGGCAGCATCGGCGTCGTCGTAGTTGGTGACGACGAGGATCCCCTCGGATTCGACCTCGGACAGGACCTCACCCAACGCCTGGGAAATCTCCGTGTTGTCCAGATCCACCAGCCCGTACTGAAGGTCGAGCGTCTCCGCCGCCAGGACGTTCCCGAAGACGAGATGGAAGATGAAGGCAAGCGCCAACGGAGCGACGATCCCGATGACGAATGCCGAGCGATCCCGAAGCCGCAGCTTGAGATCCTTGGCCGCGATCTGGCCGGCCGCACCCATATTCAGTCCCGGAGCGCCTTGCCGGTCAGCTGCAAGAAGACAGCCTCGAGATTGGGTTCGAAGATCTCCACGCCTGTGATGGTCGCTCCGGTCGAGGCAAAGCATCCCATCAAATCAGGGAGAAGTCTCGAGGCGTCGGTGGCAAGGACCTCGACACCGTGATCGGACGGGCTGGCATTGACCACACCGGGCAGACCTGAAGCCGCCCTGGCGACCTCTGCCAGGTCGCCGGTTGCGGTCACGCTGATCCGGTCCTTCTCCCCGACCAACGACACCAACTCACGCCGGGTGCCCTCGGCTTTGATCACGCCCTCGTCGATGATGGCGACCCGATCGCAGAGCCTCTCAGCTTCCTCCATGTAGTGGGTCGTGTAGAGGACGGCCATTCCCTGACTCGACAGGTCCTCGACCGACTCGAGTATCGCGTTTCGTGATTGGGGATCGACGCCCACCGTGGGCTCATCGAGGATGAGTAGACGGGGCCGGTGAAGCAAGCCGATCCCGATGTTGAGGCGTCGCTTCATCCCACCCGAGTATTCCTTGGTCAGATCGTCCTTTCGATCACTGAGCCCGATCACCTCCAGGACCTCGTCGACACGGGCGCCGAGGAGGTCGCCGCTCATGTCGTACAGCTTTCCGAAGAACCGGAGATTCTCGGCGCCGGTCAGGTCGGGATAGATGGCCAGCTCTTGAGGGACGAGGCCGATCTCACTCCTGCCTGCCGTGGCATTGGTCCGGATCGGGTTGCCGGCGACGAGGACCCCGCCACTATCGGGCTCGAGGAGACCCGAGACCATCGAAATGGTCGTCGTCTTGCCAGCGCCATTCGGCCCGAGCAGTCCGAAGGTCTCACCTTCCTCGATCTCGAAGCCGACATCGTTGACCGCCAACAGGTCATCGAAGCGCTTGACCAAGCCTTTGACCGCCAACACATTCGCCAAGTTGAAATCGCCTAAATCGATGCCAGCGGCACCCTACCGATGGTCAAGCCCACCGCGGACGCCTGGGCGGC
>CAZRID010000335.1:0-3738 GCA_964600055.1 uncultured Acidimicrobiaceae bacterium | reverse complement strand
CGGGACACAACGACATCCGCATCGAGGTGCGGGTCAACAACAGTGGCAACTGGATAGAGGCTGGCAACGGCGCCTACAACGCCGGAAACAGCTATCGGTTCAGTGGCTCATTCGATGCGGCGCCCTATACGGGGGACAGCATCCAGGTGCGTGCCCGCGCCGTGGGTCCTTGGGCCAACGGCCAGGGAGGCAACGAGGTCGCGACTACGAGCGCGATTGTCGTGAATCTGACCTGTACCGAGAATGTCACTGTCACCGCCAATCCACAGGCCTGTGCGGTCAATCAGCAGGGGGTAGCTCAGGGGGCAATTTCGTTCAACATCGCCCCGGCGTCGGGTGCCACCGTCCAGGTGTACACCAACTCGAACTTCACCGGACCGGTCGGTGGATCGCTTGGTGACGACGTGGTTTTGAACCTGTCGCCCGGCACCTACTACTGGCAGGCCACAGCGGCCAACGGGTTCGCCCTGAACAGCGCGACATCGGGTCAGTTCACGATCTCACCGTGCACGGCTTCGACTGTTGTCGTCGCCGGGGATTGTGCCGTCAACGCCAACGGAGCCCCGCTCGGCTCGGTGCAGGTCACGATCAACCCCAACTCAGGGGCGACGGTTGTGATCAGCGGTCCGGGCGGTCCCTACAACTTCTCAGGAAGCGGTGGCTTGGCCGAGATGGCCCCTGGAGCGTATAGCTGGCAGGCCACACCCGGCTCAGGTTTCACTCTGGGCGGGCAGAGCTCGGGCAACTTCGACATCGACCCATGCGAAGGGTCGGTGAGCCTCAACAGCGATGTCTGTGAGCTGGTCAACAGCCCACTGGGAGCGGTGGACGTCGACATCGATCCCGATTCGTCGGCGATCGTCACTGTCTATTCGGATGCGGCGATGACGAACCCGGTTGCGACCTTCAACGGTGAGGGTGGCACCGCCAATCTGGCACCCGGTACCTACTACTGGTCCGCGGCTGCGGGCAGCGGATTCGTATTGACGGGCGACACGTCGGGATCGTTCACGATCGAGCCCTGCACCTCCTCAGTGGCGGTTGTCTCTGGCGAGTGTGTCGTCAACGCCAACGGAGCCCCGCTTGGGTCGGTCCAGGTCGCGATCGATCCCAACTCGGGCGCCGCTGTTGTTCTCTCTGGACCGGGCGGCCCCCACAACTTCTCGGGAAATGGGGGCTCCCAGGAGCTGGCTCCCGGGGACTACACATGGGTGGCGACAGCGACTAGTGGGTTTGCCCTGACCGGCGACACCTCCGGTGGATTCACCATCGACCCGTGCACCTCGTCGGTCGTTGTCATGTCGGGCAACTGTGTCATCAACTCCAGTGGCGCTCCGATTGGACAGGTGAATGTCACGATCGACCCGGCATCCGGTGCGACCGTGGCCATCTCCGGTCCTGGCGGCCCTTACAACTTCTCCGGAAGCGGTGGTTCGCAGGAGCTGGCCCCGGGCGACTACGGCTGGCAGGCCACGGCTACCAGCGGCTTTGACTTGACCGGTGACGCCTCAGGGGGCTTCAGCGTTGAGCCCTGTGACGTCACAGTCGTGGTGATTGATGGCGAGTGTGCGGTCAGTGACGGCGGACTCGGTCTGGTGACCGTGTTCATCGATGCGGCGTCGGGCGCGACAGTCACGGTGTACGACGCCGAGATGAATGTAGCTGCGTCGTTCGTGGGTACCGGAGGCACCAGGGATCTCGCCCCTGGGACCTACACCTGGGAGGCCACACCCGGCGACGGGTTCGACTTCCCCGACGACCAACAGACATCTGGCCAGTTCACAATCGATCCGTGTGACGGGACGGTCATCGTGAGCCATGGGAGCTGCGTCGAGGGGGCTGCCACTGCGTTTGGATCAGTTGCCGTGATCATCAGCCCCGAAGGGACTGCCACGGTGACCATCTTCAACAGCAACTCCCAGGAGGTTGCTGTCATGAGTGGCGGCACTCAATCCCTGGCCGCAGGTAACTACACCTGGCTTGCCGTGGCAGGGCCGGGGTTCACCGTCTCGGGCGAGACCTCGGGCAGCTTCGCCGTGGTCGCCTGCCCCGACGAGGTTCTCGACGAAGAGATCGAGAACGATGACCCCGAAGACGAGGTGAGAGGCCTCGAGGTCCTGCCGTTCACCGGCATCGACACCGGGACACTTTTCTGCGCTTCAATCGTCCTGTTGGGATCCGGGGGGTGGATCCTGATCAGGTCTGCAAGGCGGCGGGAGGAAGGCTGACGCCAAGTCAGTCTTTGCGGGAGGGAGAGAGGTCCCGGGATTAACCTCCCGGGATCTTTCTCATGGAATATCTCGAAGCAGTCGAATATCTGAACCGTCACATTGCCTTGGGCGTCATGCCGGGCCTGGAACGGATCGAGGGTCTCCTCGACTACATGGGCCGCCCTCATGAGGGATATCCAATCATTCACGTGGCTGGCACCAACGGGAAGACTTCGACGTCCCGTCTCTCCACCCTTCTCCTTGTTGCCCACGACCTGAACACCGGCACCTACATCTCGCCCCATCTGCAGAAGGTCGAGGAGCGCCTGTCAATCAACGGTCGGACCGCGACCGAGGAGCAGTTCGCTCTGGCAATCTCGGATGTCGCAGCCTTTGCCCAGCTCCGGGTGGAGGAGGGCAGCGAGCCGAACACCTACTTCGAGCTGACCACCGCTGCTGCGTTTGCCTTCTTCGCAGACCAGGCAGTCAACGCCGCTGTTATCGAAGTGGGGCTCGGTGGCCGGCTGGACGCCACGAATGTTGTCGACGCCGAAGTGTGTGTCCTGACCAGCATCGGCATCGAGCACACCGAGTACCTCGGTGAGGACGTGGCGTCTATCGCCGGGGAGAAGGTCGCTATTGCCGGGCTCAACTCGATCCTCGTCAGTGGTCCGTTACCCGACGCTGCCCTCGAGGTTGCCGAGACGCGATCGCATGAGTTGGGAATCCAGCATCGGCACTATGGCAAAGACTTCTCGGTCCTCGACGCCGAGCGGGGGGTAGGTGGCTGGCTGGCGACAATCGGAGGCGCAGAAGACACCTATGAGGACGTTTTCCTGCCACTGCACGGTCGCTATCAACTGGTGAACCTCGCCAATGCAGTTGCAGCCACCGAGGCACTGATGGGACGCAAACTCGATGTCGAATCCGTTCGCAGCGCCGCTGCAGCAGCCACCATGCCAGGGCGCATGGAGACCCTGGCCACAAAACCACTCGTCATGGTCGATGGTGCTCACAACGCCGATGGGGTGACGATGCTCGCCGAGTCGCTCGAGGAGGAGTACCCGACCACCAGATGGCAACTTGTGCTTGGCGTCATGGGAGACAAGAACGTAGAGGCAATGGTCGAGAGACTCGTACCGCTGGTCGACGGGATCGTGGTCACGGCGCCGGAGTCCGAGCGGGCGGTCCCACCTGCCGAATTGGCGGAGAGGATCGGCGGCCTGGTGGACGTGCCGGTGCTGGTGGCCGAGGAGGTCGAGCTTGCCCTCGACATGGCCCGGGCCGAAGCCGGGAGCGAGGGTGCAGTGCTGGTCGCAGGTTCCCTCTACCTGGTCGGAGAGGTGAGGGAACTGCTCACTTGATTGCGTAGTAGGAGACCCCTCTGGCCCTGGCGGGGGAGGAGACGAAGAGTCCCCCTTCGGCCCTGACGGGCCACCTCCCCCTGCGGGGGAGGAAACGCCGGCTCTGTTTCTCCCCCCGTAGGGGGGAGTACCCGAAGGGGGAGGGGGACTCTTGGGGCAGTACC
>CAZRID010000334.1:0-3751 GCA_964600055.1 uncultured Acidimicrobiaceae bacterium | reverse complement strand
GAATCGTGGGATTCCCGTTTTCCGGAGCCAAATTGGGATGTGGCCGTCGCCGTTCGCTGCCTCGCCATCGGAGAGGAAGTTACCCCCGGCGGTTTTGAGAGATGGGGATAGCCAGATTGCATGCGCTATGCTTGCAATAGCAAGCACCTGATATGGACCGCGAAAACACAGAAGAAGATATGAAAGCCACGCCGATCGTCGAGCGCCCGCTTGTCCCGGTTCGCCTCCGTGACGGCACCGACGCCGAGTTGGGACCGATCTTCCCGGATGATCGCACCTTGCTGGCCGAGGGCCTGAGCCAGATGTCCCTAGAGAGCCGTTTTGCCCGTTTCGGGTCCGGAATCGCCAATCTCAGCGCTGCGGAGCTGCGCTACCTGACCGAGGTCGACCAGGTCAGTCACGTGGCATGGGGGGCGACCATCGACGGCCAGCCCGCCGGAGTGGGCCGGTACATCGTCGGCGACGGCGCCGACGCCGAGATAGCAATCACCGTCGTCGACCGCTTTCAGCGAAGGGGCTTGGGACGCGCTCTATTCGATGCACTGGTGGCTTCTGGCCGGGCCGGCGGTATCGAGGCCTTTCGCTTTGCCATCGAGCCCTGGAACCGGAGCGTGCTCCGGATGTTGCCGGGCGTGCATATCGAGCCGGACGAAGTTCATGGGCTGTTGGCGGGCCGGATAGAGCTCGAGAACCTCACCGTCGCCGACCACGAAGCCGGGTTTGTCGAGGCGCTGGATCGATACCGTCAGGGACGGTCGACCACCTGAGGCCCCTGCCTCAGATCTCGGGCTCGGCTGCCGGCTCGAGGTCGAGTGAGGCGGAGTTGATGCAATAGCGCAACCCGGTCGGGTTGGGGCCGTCCTCGAAGAGATGCCCGAGATGGCCTCCACAGTTGGCGCACTTCACCTCGGTGCGCACCATCCCGTAGGACCGGTCGTGGGACTCGGCGACCCGCTCCGGCTTGAGCGCCTCGAAGAAGCTCGGCCATCCGGATCCCGACTCGAACTTGGTGTCGCTGGAGAACAGCTCCTCGCCGCAACCTGCGCACCGGTAGGTGCCCTCGGTCTTGGCGTTCCAGTACTTGCCGGTGAAGGCACGCTCGGTATCGGCCTGTCGCAGGACTTGATACTGCTCAGGGGAGAGCTTCTCACGCCATTCGGATTCGGTTTGGGGCATGTCTGTCATCTCTTTTGCTCCTGTTCTACCTCTGCATCAAGTCCATGGTCCTCGGGATTGTTCCCGTCATCGGATAAATGCGAGAGCAAGCGATCGATGAAGACGCCCAGGGCGGGGTTGAGCTTCACACGCGCCAGATCGGGGTCCATCCATTGCACCCGGTCGATCTCGGGATAGAGCCTGCCGCCCATCTGGAACATCCCAGGCTCCAGGGCTTCAGGGTCGAGATCGGACTCGACGGCATAGGCCACGACGATCTTGCGCGACTTGAGCGTCGTCTCGCCCAGGTCGATCCACGGGCCGGCCGGGGGCTCCCATCCGGTCTCCTCGGTGAACTCCCGGGCGGCGGTCTGGAGGTCGCTCTCATCGGGCTCGACCATGCCCTTGATTATCGACCACCACCCGTTGTCCCTCCTCGCAAAATACGGGCCGCCGGGATGGGCGACCAGCAACTCCAGACTGTTGGTCAGCCGATATGGGAGAAGACCCGCGGATCTCATGAACCCCGACATTACGCTGGCCCGGTGACTGTGATCCAGGCCACGGATCGTCTCGCGGATCATGTGGTTCTTTCTCTCCCCACCTTCAGGCTCTATCCCGGCGAGCTGCTCGGGGCTGGTCTAAGGAGACTCGGCGTCGACGAGATCGACCAGGCGATATCGGGTTTCTACGACGGTGAGGAGGCGTTCCGCGAGGCAGTTCACGAGTCCCGGAAGTCGATCAAGCGGGTCCGGGCCTTGCTTCGCCTGATTCGGTTCGAGGTCGGGGACAAGATCTACCACTTCGAGAACGTCTGGATGAGAGACACGGCACGTCTCATCTCAGAAGTCCGTGACTGCGCGGTGGCGGTCAGCGCCCTCGAGGACCTTGGTGACATCTACGGACCCCTGCTGGCGGAGGGGACCTTCGATGAGACCCGGGAGAAGTTGACCCTCCGACGTGACCGGATCGAGGAGCGCGCCATGGAGGACCCGAATGTGGTCCCCCGCGTGGTGGCCAACCTGGAGCGGGCAAGAGGCCGATACGCCTCATGGCCGACCGACCTAGACGCCAAGTCTGCATACGGGATGGGCATCCGAGACGACTACCGCGCCGTCGGCCCCGGGCTCAGGGCAACCCATGGCCGGGGTCGTCGGGAGATGGTGACCGCATACAAGACTTCCAGTCCCGAGCACTTTCACCTGTGGCGAAAGCGGGTCAAGTACCTCAAGCATCAGATGGAGATCCTCACCCCGATGTGGCCCGAGGTGATGGTCGGCATGGCGATCACCCTCGACCGGATTGCGGACCTTCTCGGCCAGGACCACGACCTGGCCGGTCTGCTCCGACTCCTGGCCGATAGGCCCGACCTCTGCCCCAACCCGATCGAGCGCTCGCTGATGAACGCCCTCGCCCAGCAAAGGCGCTCGGACCTGCAGACCGCATCGAGGATCCTGGGCCGCCGTATCTACGCCGAGAGCCCTGCCGCTTTGCATGGGCGTTTCGAGGCCTACTGGGAGTCGATGGAGATGGCCCGGACCGTCAGGCTCACCCCTCTTTCCGCCTGATCGGGAATCGACAGCGAGAATCCGGCGTTATTCGACCGATGACAGACCGTGGCCGCGTCCGGGTGGAGCCGAGCTCGAAGCGGGTCAGGGCGATGCTCGGCGGAGAGATCGTCGCCGACACCACATCACCGCTTCTGGTCTGGGAAGTGCCGTATTTCCCGACCTATTACTTCCCGCCTGCCGACGTACGGGTCGATCTCCTCGCAGCCACCGGTGAGACCAAGAGCTCACCAAGTCGTGGCGAGGCAACCCAATACGTGGTGAAGGCGGGGAATGCTGAAGGTGCCGCCTATGCATTCCACGACACAAAGATCCCCGAATGCGTCGACCACTACGTATTCGTTTGGAAGACGATGGATCATTGGTTCGAGGAGGACGAAGAGGTTTTCGTCCATGCCCGTGACCCCTACACCCGCATCGACATCCTCCCCTCCTCGCGGAGAGTCCGGGTCGAAGTCGACGGGGTGACGGTGGCCGACAGCACCAATGCATCGTTCCTCTTCGAGACGAATCTCCCCACGAGGTACTACCTCCCCAAGACCGATGTCCGCATGGACCTTCTCACCCCGACCGGCCACGCCACCGCCTGTCCCTACAAGGGCACCGCCCGGTACTGGTCGGTCATCGGGACGACACACGAGAACATCGTCTGGGGATACGACTCCCCGTTGCCCGAGTCGCAGAAGATCACCGGTCTCGTTTCCTTCTACAACGAGAAGACCGACATCTACGTCGACGAAGTCCTCCAGGAGCGCCCCCAGACCAAGTTCTCATAGGTTGCCCGGATCCCCCTGCGGGGGGGGAGGTGGCCCGGAATCCCCCCTCCCGGCTTCGCCGTACTCCCCCCTGCGGGGGGAGAAATGGAGGCCGCGTTTCCTCCCCCGGAGGGGGAGGTGGCCCGTCAGGGCCGGAGGGGACATCCTCTCCACGCGTGGCCCCGTACTCCACCCTACGTGGGGAGAAACGGAGGTCGCGTTTCCTCCCCCGGAGGGGGAGGTGGCCCGCCAGGGCCGGAGGGGGACATCCTC
>CAZRID010000333.1:0-3775 GCA_964600055.1 uncultured Acidimicrobiaceae bacterium | reverse complement strand
AAGACCTCTTCCTTACCATGGAAGCGCTCTACCAACTGAGCTAAGGGGGCTGGAATTGTCAGGCGCCTGGCACCCGTGCCGGGAGAAGGATTTGAACCTCCGTAGGCGTAAGCCGGCAGATTTACAGTCTGCTCCCTTTGGCCGCTCGGGCATCCCGGCACGCCGAAACCGCACGCCGAAAGACGCATGATTCGGGATGCGCAATGTTAGCTACGCACCCAGACAGTGCGAGTTTGGGCTATCTAACGCCCTGCGCCATGGCGGCGAGACGCTCGATGCGCTCTTCGGTCGGCGGGTGAGTGTTGAGCAGTCTCATCATGCCCGCCCCCCGGACCGACTTCATCGGGTTATCGATGAAGAGCTGGGCCGTCGCCGGATTCACGTTCATCGGGATGCGGGCGGTGCCCGCTGAGATCTTCTCGAGGGCGCTGGCCAACATCATGGGACGTCCGGTTGTCTCGGCTCCCGTCTCGTCGGCTTGGAACTCCCTGGTCCTCGAGATGGCGAGCCGGATCAGCATCGCGGCGATCGGGGCGACGATCAGGGACAGAATGGCACCGATTGCTCCGAGCGGGCTCTCCCGGTTGTTTCCGCCACCGAACCAGAACGCCATCCGGGCCAGCATGGTCAGGGCAGCCGCGATCATGGCCGCGATCGAACTGATGAGGATGTCCCGGTTACTGACGTGCGCCAGCTCGTGGGCCAGGACTCCCTCCAACTCGTCGACAGACAGGACCTCAAGGATCCCGCTGGTAACCGCCACTGCTGCCTTCTTCGGCGACCGACCGGTGGCAAACGCGTTGGGCTGTGGTGAGTCGATGATGTAGATGCGTGGCTCGGGCATGTTCTTCTGGAGGGCGAGACGCCGGACGATGGAATAGACCTGGGGCAGCTCCTCCTCCGTCACCGGGCGAGCCCGGCTGGCGGCAAGGGCAAGTTTGTCCGAGAAGAAGTAGGCAAGGACGTTGAACCCGACGGCAATCACCAGCCCTATCACGAACCCGCCATCGGGGAAGAGAGCGACGCAGACGAGCCACAGAAGCGTGGTCATGAAGGCGAGGAGGGCAACCGTCTTCAGGTTGTTCATTGCCGAAATGGTACCGGGGGCCGGGAGGTATTTGGTTGCCGAGCCGGCTCCAAGGTTCCGTGGACGCCGCCACGGACGGTGGTGTATTGTCCAGCGTCGGGTTGGCATAGGGTCGCTGTCAGTGTGGAGGACCGACTCCCCTCGGGGAAGGTTCGTTTCGGACAACCAAGAGGGAGACTCCTTACGTGAGACGAAAGCTGCTCGTCGTCGTAGCCGCCCTGGCCACGGCATTTACATCCGCAATCCCGGCAGGCGCCGGACCGATCGGCATCACAGCCGCCGCCGACGACTCCAAGGCCCCTTACATCGTGGTCATGGAGGCAAGCCCTGTCCTCGGCAACGAGGAGATCACACCCGAAGAGGGTGACGCGCCGGATCCCGAGAGTGCTCCCGTCGAAGAGTACGTCGAAGAGCTCCAGGCTGAGAAAGCTGAAGTCCTGGAAAGCGCCGGTGTCGACGGGTCGGCCATGGTCGCCAGCTACGACTATGCAGCCAACGGGTTCAGCGCTCTGCTGACCGAGGCCGAGGCCGAATCTCTCTCGCTGCAAAAGGGTGTTGTCTCCGTGGTGCGGGACGAGTTGCACCAGTTGCACACGTCACACTCACCTCATTTCCTCGGTCTCGATGACCGAGGTGGCGCCTACGCCAGCGGTTATACCGGCGAGGGCGTCGTCGTCGGGGTCATCGACACCGGTATCTGGCCAGAGCATCCTTCCTTCGCAGACAACGGCAACCTCGGCGGCTCACCGATCAAGTTCGCGACCGTCGACCTCGACCCCACTTCGGGTGTCTTCACCAGCACGGGTTGCGACTTCGGTAACACCGACTACAACCCGGACGACGACCCCTTCACCTGCAACAACAAGCTGATCGGCGCTCGCAACATGAGGTCTCTATACGACACACTCATCCCGGGTGAGCTCTATCACTCGGCGCGTGACTACGACGGCCATGGCACCCATACCGCCAGCACCGCCGCCGGCAACGCCGACGTGGAGTCGGAGATCTTCGGCCGTGAGTTCGGTGAAGTCTCCGGCATCGCCCCCGACGCCTGGGTCGTCATGTACTCCGCGTGCGGCAACCTCGGTTGCTTCGGTGGTGACCTGGCCGACGCGATCGACCAGTCCGTCGCCGACGGGGTCGACGTGATCAACTACTCGATCGGGAGCGATACTCCTGGTCTCAACGGCCCGGATGACATCGCCTTCCTCTTTGCAGCCGATGCTGGGGTATTCGTGGCCACCTCGGCCGGGAATGCCGGTCCTGGGGCGAGCACCATCGGAAGCCCGACGGCCGTCCCCTGGATCACCGCAGTCGGCGCCAGCCAGCAGGCCAAGACCTATCTGGCCGAGATCAAGACGGGTGACTCGACCAAGTGGAAAAGCCGCTGGTCGCATTGGTTCAAGAAGGACAAGGGTGTCTACGAAGGGGCGTCGATCACCCCTGGCACCGATGGTCAGTTCCCATTCGTCGATGCCGCCACCCATGGCAACGAGTTGTGTGATCCGGCCGTCACCTTCAAACCGGCGATCACCGGGGCTGTCGTCCTCTGCCTGCGGGGAGGCGTAGGCCGGGTTGAGAAGAGCCAGGCCGTCGCCGAGCAGGGTGGCGTCGGCATGGTGCAGTACAACGTGAACGACGTCCAGGCTCTGGTCACCGACAACCACTTCGTGCCGTCGGCACTGGTCACAAATAGCGACGGTCTCGCCTTGAAGGCGTACATCGCCGACAAGGGCGACGTAGCAACGGTTGAGATCACAGCCGGAGAGACGGAGCGTCAGAAGGGGAACAAGATGGCCGACTTCTCCTCGAGGGGACCTGTCGGCAGTCCTGCTTCCACCGACATCATCAAGCCGGATGTGGCGGCACCCGGTGTGAACATCATGGCCGGCAACACCCCGACGCCGACATTGGGAGCGCCCGACCAGTTGTTCCAATCCATCTCCGGAACGTCGATGTCGAGCCCCCATGTGGCCGGTCTGTTCGCACTGCTCAAGCAGGCTCATCCGGAATGGTCCCCGGCCATGGCCAAGTCGGCTCTGATGACGACGGCCCGTCAGGACATTCGCAAAGAGGATGGCAAGACCAAGGCCGATCCATTCGACTTCGGCGCCGGTCATGTCGACCCGAGCGGGAAGGCGAGCAACCTGGGTTCGATTTTCAACCCCGGTCTGGTCTACGACGCCGGCATCCTCGAGTACGTCGGTTTCACCTGTGGGGCAGATGCCGGGATCTTCACGCCCGGTTCCTGTGACTTCGTCGAGAGCCAGGGTGTGCCACTCGAGACCTTCAACCTCAATTACCCGTCAATCGGTGTGAGTGAGGTGCCAGGGTCGAAGACGATCATCCGCACCGTGACCAACGTCTCGGACGAGACGAGCACCTATCGAGCGAGGGTCAACGACCCACGTGGCTTCGACGTCGACGTCAGCCCGAATCGGCTCAAGCTGGCTCCGGGTGAGTCGGCCACGTTCGAGGTCACCATCGTCAACGAAGACGCACCAATCGGCGAATGGCGCTTCGGCTCATTGACCTGGGAATCGGGCCGCAACAAGGTGAGAAGCCCGGTCGCGGTCAAGGCGGCCGCAATCGAGTTCCCGTCATCGGTGAGTGGAACCGGCCCGGAAGGGACCGCCAGCATTCCGGTCGCATTCGGGTACACCGGCGCCTACACGGCGGCCGCGCACG
>CAZRID010000332.1:0-3787 GCA_964600055.1 uncultured Acidimicrobiaceae bacterium | reverse complement strand
GCTTGGAGACGCTCTTCTCCTCGACCTCGGGGATCGAGGGCTTCTCCTCCTGGGCTCCGGTGTCCATCTCGTCAGTCATGCTCGGAGGCTATACCTGCTTGGCCTGTCCGTTTTCCTCGAGCCACTCCTCGAGTGGCACTCCGAGACCTTCGGCGATCCGGTTGATGTAGTTGAAATAGGCCACCACTTGGACGCAACTCGAGATCGCCTGATCGTCGAAGCCGTGGGCACGAAGCTCGTCGATGTCCTCCCGATCGACTGCGGCGCACTCGTTGGTGAGTTTCTCGGCAAAGACGAGCAGGGCCGAGGTCGGCTCGTCGAGACCGGCGGTCCGCCAACCATCTGCGAACCTGTCCACCATCTCCTGGTCGTCGACCTCATCCCGGAGGTCGTGCAGATGCGCCGTTATTCAGTAGTGGCACTCGTTCACACGAGAGGTGACGACGGCGATCATCTCGCGTTGGGCGCGGCTCAGCGGTGACGGCCCGAACATGATCGAGCTGTAGAGACGCATCGAGTCGCGCATCACCTCGGGCAGCTGGCTCTGTATGGCGACGATGTTCCAGATCCGCCCAGCCCGCCTCAAGGCAGCGTCGTACTCGTCCTTGGTGACGCCGGAGGCCTCGTCGAAAGACGTCACATGGACGTGTGGCATGACTCAGCCGGCGAGGAACAGTGCCGGCTCCTCCAGGTTCTCGACGACAAGCGCCATGAATCTGCGTCCCTGAGCCCCGTCCACGACCCGATGGTCATAGGACAGGGAAAGTGGCAGGAGCGGAGCTATGGCCAGCTCACCATCGGTCACGACGACCTTTTCCTTCGCCCGGCCCACAGAGAGGATGGCCGTGGTCCCATAGGGGACGATCGGGGTCCCGTGCCCGCCCCCGACCGCTCCGATGTTGGACACTGTGAAGGTCTGGCCGCTCAGCTCGTCCGGTCCGAGCGACCTGGTCTTGGCGCCGTCACCGAGACGACGGATCTCGGCTGCCATATCCAGCAATCCCCTGGCGCCTGCATCCCTGATGACGGCGACGAGGAGCCCATCGGGGGTATCGACGGCGATGCCGATGTCATGAGAGCCGTGTATCACGAGATCGTCGCCGTCGATGGTGGCGTTGAACTCGGGGAAGGCCTCGAGGGCAGGGACCACAGCCTTTATTACAAGAGCCTCCATTGGGATCTTCGTGTCGTGCCTTGCGCCAAGGGCGGAGCGGATCTCGAGGAGTCTGGTGGCATCGACATCGTCGAACGTCGTCACGTGTGGGATCTCGGCCCAGCTCTTCGACATATTGACGGCGATGGTCCGCCGCAGACGTGTCATCGGGTGTCGCTCGTCGACAACAGGGCCGGTTGGGACCTCTGCCGTTGGCTCCTTCCTGGGAGCCTCCGCTGGTGGCGTCTCCCTGGGTTCCTGCGCCGGCGTCGGCGGGGGCGACTCTCCGGCTTCCTCCGGCTCGACGACCGGCTCGGAAGGCGAAGCGGCGGCCAAGACATCCTCGCGCGTGACGCGTCCGTCGGGTCCCGACGCCTGGACACTGGTGAGATCGACGCCGAGGTCACGGGCCAACTTTCGAACGATGGGCAGTGCCTTGACGTTGTCGACCGCGGTCGCCGCTGCGCCCTCGCCTCTGGCGGAGAGAGTCTCGGCGTCCTCGTTGAGACTGCCGACTATCGGGGCCGCCGATGCAATTGGCGGTTGCTCCGGGACAACAGGCGGTGGCTCGCGAGGCACCTCCGCCGGGATCACAGGCCCCGTTGGTGCAGGCGCGCTACCGGTATCCTCATCGGACTCGTCCCCGATGACCACCAGGACGGAACCAACGGCGATCGACTCGCCTTCGGCCCCACCATGTCTGAGAACGATCCCGGCGTAGGGCGAGGGGATCTCGACGACGGCCTTGTCGGTCTCGACCTCGACCACCGGCTGGTCGGCCTCGACGTGCTCACCTTCAGGCACCAGCCAACGGACGATCTCGGCTTCGGTGAGACCTTCGCCGATGTCCGGCAGCCTGAATTCGTGTGCCACTAAGCCTCCAACGTCTCTTCTGCCGCCCTGACGATCTGCTCCACACTCGGAAGGTAGTGGGCCTCGGACCGCTTCAAGGGGAAGACGGTGTCCCATCCCGTGACCCTTCGGACCGGTGCGAGCAAGGAGTAGAGGGCGCGCTCCTGGATGATGGCTGCGACCTCACCGCCCAATCCGGCGGTGCGAGGCGCTTCATGGATCACAACAACCCGACCGGTCTTCCGTGCGGATGCGGCGATGCCGTCGTGGTCGATCGGCGACAGGGTTCGCAGATCGAGGACCTCGACCGAGATGCCTCCCTCCTCGAGGACGGCGGCGGCCGCCCTGGTCTCCTTGATCATGGCCCCCCATGAGATCAGCGTGATATCCCCACCTTCCCGCTCGACCCGGAGTGGACCGATCTCGGTGGTGTAGTAGATGTCGGGCACCTCCTCCTTGACCGCCCGATACAGCCTGATCGGCTCCAGAAACAGCACCGGGTCGGGGTCTTCGATGGCGGCCAGGAGAAGACCGCGCGCGTCGGAGGGCGTGGAGGGAACTACGACCTTCAGACCCGGGATGTGGGCGTAGATCGCTTCTGTGGACTCGGAGTGATGCTCGGCAGCACCGATCCCTCCCCCGAAGGGGATCCGAATCACCAATGGCGCCGTGAATCGGTGGTTGGAGCGATTCCGGATTCGGGCGACATGATTGATGATCTGGTCGTAAGCCGGATAGGAGAAGCCGAGAAACTGGAGCTCCAGAACCGGCCGCAGACCCGCGATCGCCATCCCAAAACCGGCTCCCACGATCCCCGACTCGGCCACCGGTGTGTCGAATACGCGTCTCTCCCCGTACTTCTCCCTAAGCCCATCTGTGATCCGAAAGACGCCGCCGGTGCGCCCGATGTCCTCCCCGAGGAGCACAACCCGCTCATCGGACTCGAGTGCGGTGTCGAGGGCGCCATTGAGCGATTGGGCGAGGGTCATCTCACTCATGACCCGCCTCCTCAGCCTGCTCCAACAAGGGACCGGTCGGCTCCGCGTACATTCGACCGAACATCTCTTCGACTGTGGCTAGGGGCAAAGCCTCGGCTTGGGCGACGGCCTCCTCGATGGCGTTGGCCGCGTTGGTCTCGAGCTCGGCCTGCCATTCCGCGTCCCAACCACTCGCCCGTTCCAGAAGCAGCCGCACCCGCTCTAGCGGGTCCCTCTCCCTCCATCCCACAGCCTCGTGCTCGTCGCGGTACCTCCCCGGGTCGTCGGCAGTCGTATGTGGGCCCAAGCGGTAGGTGACGGCCTCGATCAGACTCGGGCCACCTCCCTTGCGTGCGGTTTCGACGGCCTCGCGGACCACGGTGAGGACGGCCGCCACATCGTTGCCGTCGACCTGGACCCCAGGCATGCCATAGCCGTCCGCCTTCATCGCGATCGACTCGGACAGAGTCTGCTCGGAACGGGGGTAGGAGATGGCGAAACCGTTGTTCTGACAGAAGAAGATGGTCGGAGTCTTGAAGACGGCGGCAAAGTTCATTGCCTCGTGGAAGTCGCCCTCGGAAGTGGCGCCGTCTCCGAACGAGGTCAGGGCGACCCGGTCCGAGCCTTTGAGAGCTTCCGCCCAGGCCAACCCCACCGCGTGAATCATGTGACCGCCCACGGTGATCGACGGCGGGAGCACATTTACGCCCTCGGCAGCCTGGCCACCGCGCTCGTCCCCGGTGCGCCCCGCAATCAGAAGCCGCCACGAATACCCGGCTCGCCACATGAGAGCGGCGTCGCGATA
>CAZRID010000331.1:0-3789 GCA_964600055.1 uncultured Acidimicrobiaceae bacterium | reverse complement strand
TGGGAAGCTCGTGTTCTACCATTGAACTACACCCGCGGGTTGCGTCAGGGCACGACGATACCGGGTGTCCGGAGCCAGCGGAACCTCCACAGGCTCGAACCTCAGTGGTGCCGTTCTTCGCTAAGTGGTGGCCCGTCCGGAGTCGGGACATGGTCGGCACGCCACACAGCTGGTTCCAAATAGACACGTCGGGCATCGGGGACGACCTGGCGGATAGAGGCCTCGACGGTGTCGATCGCTGCCGCCAACTCGGGGCTGGTGAGCGATGCGGTGAATTCGACCTTGCCGGCCACGAGGAGCTCTTCGGGGCCAATGTGCTGGGTGCGGAGGTCGATGACCCGGACCACATGAGGGCTGGCCTCGAGGGCCTCGCTGATCGCCCGTATGTTCTCCTCGATTGCAGCCTCACCGATCAGGAGCGACTTCATCTCGATGGTGAGGAATACGGCGATCACTATGAGCAGGGCGCCGATACACAGCGTCCCGATCGCGTCCCACACCTCGTCGCCGGTGATGACGTACATGCTCACGCCTATCAAGGCGAGGACCAGGCCGAACAAGGCGCCTGCATCCTCGAGGAGTACCACCGGCAACTCAGGCGAGCGTGAGGTTCGGATGAAGTTCCACCATGTTCGCTCGCCTTTGACCTTGCGCGATTCGACGATGGCGGTCCTGAAGCTGAACGACTCCAACACGATGGCCACCAGCAGGACACCGATCGCCCAGCCGATCGAGGTCAGCTCGTGCGGGTCGAGGATCTTGCTGACTCCCTCGTAGATCGAGTAGAGCCCACCGAGGGTAAAGAGGACCAACGCGACCACGAACGACCAGAAGTAGCGCTCCCGCCCGTACCCGAACTGGTGCTGGTCGTCGGCGATCTTCCTGGCGCGCTTGCCTCCTAGGAGGAGCAAGCCCTGATTGGAGGTGTCGGCCACCGAATGGATTGCTTCGGCCAGCATCGACGCCGAGGATGTAACCAAGTAGGCGACGAACTTGGCCACGGCGATCCCGGCGTTGGCCAGCATGGCGGCGATGATTGCCCTGGTTCCACCTTGTGTTGCGATTTGCGGATGATAGATCGACCCCGACGGGGCCATGCCTCAGGTGAACAGGGAGACCGTGCCCCAGATGGTCATCAACACCCCCACCACCATCAGGAATAGCACACGGCCCGACCGATATTGAGCGTTTTCGGCTCCTTTGGGGGACTTGCCGCGTCGGTGGTTCCACCAGGCCAGGCCATTTCCCAGCAGAAGCGCCAGCCCGAGCCCGACGATCAATTCCGGAAGTAGGTTCTCGAAGTCGAGGATGTCGCCCACTCGGGGCACGCTAACCCTGAATAGGCTTCGAGCGTGAGTCAGCAATTCCAATCGGCAACCGCCTCGGCGCCGGCCACCTCAGCCAATCTCGGTCCCGCCTTCGACTGCATGGCCCTCGGCCTGGAGATCCGATGCACCGTGAAAGCGAGCCTGGCCGATGCGTGGAGCATCGAGCACGTCGGCCGCTACCAGCCGAGCCCCGGCCAGGGAGACGGTGTCCTCAGTGCGGCGCGTCTCGTTGTGGGCGACGAGCGGCCCCTCTCGATCCAGGTCGACGCCGATATCCCGATCGGCAAGGGTCTTGGCTCATCCGCTGCCGCCGCAGTGGCCGGCATTGCCGCCGCCCTTCGTCTGATCGGTGATGACCCCAACCCCGACCATGTCTACCGGGTGGCGGTCGAGTTGGAAGGGCACGCCGACAATGTGGCCGCGGCGGTCTACGGAGGTTTGGCGCTGGTTCCCGCGGAGGGTATGCCGCTGCGTCTCCCCATCCATCCTGCCCTCCAGGTTGTGATCGCAGTTCCACAGCGCAATCTCCCCACAGAGCAAGCGCGTCGTGTAATCGACAGTGTGCATCCCCAGGATCGGGTGCTGCGCAGCCTGGCGAGGGTTGCCGCCCTCACCAGTGGTCTGCTCACAGGTGACCCTGCCCTGCTCGGGGCAGCGCATGGAGACGAGATCCACGAACAACCACGGGAGGGTATGTCACCGGAGGTGTCAGGTCTCATCGAGGTCGGGAAGCGGGCCGGCGCCTTACACGCGGCACGGTCAGGTGCAGGGCCGTCGGTGATTGCCTTTTGCAACACCGACTCCCGGGAGCGTGTGGCGGCGGCATACACCGAAGCAGGTGTCGAAGTCCTCACCCCGCAGCTGGCCACTACCGGGTTGGTCTAGTCGGCCAGGAACACTGCTAGCCGCGCAGCCTCGTCTTCCAGGTCTCGCCTGTAAGAGCGCGCCACCGGGGCAAATGGCTCGAGACGCACCCTGTCTCGCTCCTGACGCCAGATCCCGGCCACTGCCCCATCGACGAGAAAGGTGGTCAGCGAGTGCGGAATCTTGGTGTTGAAGATCGTGTTCCGGTATTCCTCGGGCAGGATCTGGGTGCGTCGGGCATGGGCGAGGAGGGTGGCATCCCAGGTGGGGAGGAAGCGGACCGGCGCCGGTGTCTTCGGGTCAGGGATGGGCTGACGGAGAAGATCGACCAACTCGCCGTCATTGCTGTCACGGAACCGACGCAGGCCCATCCTCTCGAGCACGGTTTTGAGGGTGGTGATCGGCACCCCACCCCAGGAGGAGATGTCCCCCACGGTGGCCGGGCCAAAGCCACCGAGATAGCGGCGGACCAGATGCTCCAGTCCCTCTTTCTCGGTGATCGTCACGGTGGGTGACGGCGCCAGGCCGTAGAGGTCGGCCCTCCTCCGCTCCCAGGTGCCCGAGGGTGGCACCCGGATCATGTCGATCCATAGCCCGGCGCCTTCCCAGATGTCCTTGGCGTATCCATGGGAGATGAGGATCTCGATCAACTCTTTCCTCGACCTCGGGCCATCGGTCAGGGCCTCCCTCAGAATGGCGGCGACCTGTTCATGATCCGCCTCGTCGAGTGCGCGACTGCTCGCCACCCTGCGCCACCAGTCGCGCCGTGGCCGACGCACCGCCTCGGTGAGGAGTGGGTAATCGCGGGCCGAGACCATGTGGATGGTGACTCGCATCAACGTCGCCTGGATTACCCGGCCCTGCTCCAGGGCCCGGGTGAGCTGTGGCCGCTCGAAGCCGTCGAGACGTGACCAGAGACCGATGTATGCCGACGGGGCGTACTGGGTCTGGAGACCTCCGACCCTCTCCAACACACGAGGAATGGCCAGCTTCTGACGTTCGAGGAGCAATTGGCGGGAAAGGAGGGCGCGATTCAGGGTGCGGGTGTCGAGGACGCGCTCGGTCATGATCGAGTCAGGCTAAGACCCGTAAACGACGAAGCAGGTGCGGGTGGTGGATCCGCACCTGCTCCTTAGGGAGGCTCGATCGGGGGGAGCCGATCGCATTTGGCACTTGGCCTTGCTGCTGAGACTTAGTTCGACCACAGAGCGCGAAATCTGCATAGGCCCTCTGACCCATGCTTTCCTCCCCCGGAGGGGGAGGTGGCCCGCAAGGGCCGGAGGGGGTTCCTAGGCCGCGCGTGGCCCTGAGTCCTCCCTCCCGGCTTCGCCGTACTTCCCCTGCCGGGGGGAGAGACGGATGTCTCGTTTCCTCCCCCCGGAGGGGGAGGTGGCCCGCCAGGGCCGGAGGGGGACTCCCTGGCCGCGCGTGGCCTTGAGTGCTCTGCGCGGGCGCGTCCGCTGACAGAATCACCCTCATGCCGGACATAAGGCAGCCGTGAGCTCCGAATCTCAGCGGCGTGACCGCTTCGAGGCGATCGCCGCCGAGGTCTTCGACCCTCTCCAGCGCTATCTCCGTCGACGTGCCCCGGCCGACG
>CAZRID010000330.1:0-3815 GCA_964600055.1 uncultured Acidimicrobiaceae bacterium | reverse complement strand
CCTCGAGATCATGGAACAGGTGCCCGATGTCACCTCGATCCTGGTGGCCGTGGGTGGCGGCGGGTTGATCGGTGGTATTGCCGGCTGGATCCAAGATGAGGCGCTGGTCGTGGGAGTGGAACCGGAGCTATGCCCGGCCTTCAACGCAGCACGTCTCGCCCGCAGGCCCGTCGAGGTCGAGGTCGGGGGAGTGGCAGCATCCTCGCTCGGCGCGCCGAGGTTCGGTGAACAGGCGTGGTTGGCGAATCAATGGATTAATGCCTCGCTGCTCGTTTCGGATGAGGAGATTCTGGAGGCGCAGAGATGGCTCTGGGAGACCTGCCGGGTGTTGGCCGAGCCGGGAGCCTGTGTCCCGATCGCCGCCCTGTTGACAGAGAGGTACGCCCCCAAACCGGGAGAGCGGGTGGTGGCGGTCATCTCGGGCGCCAACACAGCGGCCCTGGAAACTCAGGTCTGAGCAGGCTCCATCAACCCGAATTCCTCCCCACCCGGTCCTTCGACCTGGACCCATCGGCCGACGCCAGGCAGCTCCATGATCTCGGTCAGAAGCAGGCCGCCCCCTATCTTCACAGCCTCGATTGCCGCATCGAGATCCTCGACATCGCATGTGTTGAGGGTCTTCGGGCCGTCGTCCCCGGCCCGGACCACAGCTCCGTTGATTCCGGGGCCCTCACCTGTTTCCACCAGCCAGTATTCCTGCTCTCCCCACCGCTCGGCCCTCCAGCCGAACACGGTCGACAGGAACTCGACCGTCGCCTCGGGGTCAGCCGAATAGAACTCGAAATGCGTTGGTCGGACAGCCAACGGCTTCTCCTCTCGTCATCTGCGGACAAAGTAGTCCATTGGTGGTCGCCAAACCCATAGCCATTCGGCCGATTGAGAAACGCCGCTTCAGCCGAGCGCCGCTCGCTTCGAAGCTCTCGCGGGTTGGAGGTGGTAGTCGAGCAGGTCCCAGACCTCAGGCTGGGCCAGGGTCCTCTTCATGGAGATCAGGGTCCGCATGAAGGTGGCCACCGCCCGGCTGGCATCCATGGGGTTGGGGCGCATCGCGTTCTGCACCGATGGGGACGGGCTCAACGTCATCACTTCGCAGTCCGGCCAAGCAGACTTGATCAGCCTGATCTCATCTCCGAGCGAGCGTTGACCGACACGATCGAACATCTTCTCGTGGAAGCGGGCCCTCTTTCGCTGCACGTCGGCCGCCATAGGGGCGAGGATCAAGACCAGATCGAGGGGTTTTTCCGAGCCAAGCACCACGTCGGCGTGTGTTCCCGAGGCGATGCCTCCATCCACGTATAGGCCCCCGTCGATCGAGTACGGCCTGAATAGAAGAGGAATCGCAGAGGAGGCGGCGACGGCATGTGCCATCCCGGCCTCGGGGGCGGTCTCAGTGCCGAAAACGACCCGCCCACGCCTGACTACGTCGTAGGCGACCACGGCTGTCGGCTTCGCCGGCCAACTTTCACCACGTTCCTCACCGATATGGCTCTTCACCCAATCGGCGAGACCGGAGGCGTGATAGGGGGCGGGCGAGCCCAGGAAAAGGGTCAGACCCGGATCCCGGATTCCGGGAACGATCCCGTGCCGGACCCAATTGCTCATCCTGACCCCGCCGTTCTTGGTGAAGACGTGACTACGGATTCGCTCGGCCACCGCCTCACGATCATCGGTCGGCATCACCAGGGAATCGAGGGAGAGAGCGTCGTTGCGGACCAGGGACGTGACGAACGAGCCGCCCGAGGTGCCCACCACCACATCGGCTTCGTTCGGGTCCCATCCGGTCGCGAGACGGATGGTCATGAGGGCCGCCATCTCATACGAGGCGCCCGTTATGCCCCCACCTCCGAGCACCAGTCCTACCCTGCTCACCCTGACACGATAAATCGAATTCGGAAGATTTCGATAGCGTTCTCAAAAAGATGGCCCGGGCCGGCCCAGGGGCGGCCGTCCGAGCCGGTGGGGCGAACCAAGTTCCGGCCAGTCTCTATGGCTCTGTTGGCGTCATCGATGGTGCGAATGAGGTCTGTCGCCTCGAACTCTGATCAACCGAACGATTGGCCGCATCCAGAGCAGCGGGTGTCATCCTCGATTGTCGGCCCATAACACCATGGACATGGCAGATCGTCGCCTCGCTCGTCCCGTGGAACCACCACAAGTCTCGGGTCAACCTGGTATTGGTGATTGCCCCGTATCCCCTTAGCCAGGGCGAACAGACCCGTCGTGGCGGTTGCTGCGACCAACGCTTCCAACACTGTCCCGTCCTCCTTGCTTCAGCGACGCAGAGGCTAAGTGGGCGGATGTCGAATTCCGTGGATTTCGAGCGAGAGATCAGGTGCCGAGGACGGCTTCTGTCAGGTCGTCGACCAGATAGCTGAGGTCGCCGAGACGGCCCTCTCGCACTTCGGCCGCCTCCAGCATCATCATTGCGGAGTGGTACGCCACCCATGGGCGGTAGCGGCTCTCTGGCAGCTCGGCGCCGTAGCCACTGCGGAAGGCGGCCGCCGCATCCTCGCCGATGCGGGCGGCAAGCCGCCACACGGCGAGCGTCAGGTCCCATTCCGGTGGGGCGAGTGTGGCCCACTCCCAGTCGACCATTGTGATCGCCCCGTCTTCGTCAACAACGAACTTGGACAGGACCGGCTTGGTGTGCGACGGCGCCGGGGCGGTTGCCAGAGGTGGCTCGAGTTGGAGCGCCTTGTCCAGGACTATCTGCTCCATGCCGAACCTTCGCCGGTACCTTCCGAGACGCTCGATCGTGGATCGATAATGACTCAGCACGTAGTCAGAGTCGATGCCGGCGGCGAGATTGGTGATGTGTGCCTTTGAAGCGTGGACGCCGCGAAGCGCCGCTCCCGATGCCTCCACCGCCTCGAGGTTCTTGGGGAGACTTGCAAGGCTCCAATGGCCCGCATCGTTCATCCTCAGCCAGGCCATCTCGCCTTCGGTGCCGTGACCAGCGATCCGGGGCACGGCGGGCACCGCAGCCAGTGCCTCGAGAGCATGACGCTCGCGCCGCTCGCGGGATGTGACCGGGTAGACCTTCACGATCGAGCTCTGGTCGCCTTCGATCACCCGAAACACCTTGTTGGCACCTGAGGAAAGCTCGCGCACCAATGCATTCGGATGAAGTTTCGTGACAAGCTCTCTTGCATCCATTCCCTGTTATCCCCTCGTGGACCGGCAGCCGGCACGATTGAGTCCCGCAGGCAGTTAGCCTCTTGCCCGCCCCAGGCTAGCGAGATAACCCCGTGTCACTAGAGCTTCGTTATCCAGATGGAAAGGTCGTCGAACACCCCGACAGTGTCACCGGCCTCCAGGTTGCGGCGTCGATCGGGCCCCGTCTCGCCCAGTCGGCGGTTGCCGTGAAGCTCAATGGCGAGTTACGCGATCTCGGTCGGCCAATCGACCAGGACGGGGATTTTGCGGTGATAACACTGGCCACGGACCAGGGCTTGGACGTCCTCCGTCATTCCTCCGCCCATGTCCTGGCCCAAGCCGTGCTCGATCTCTTCGAAGATTCCACATTTGCCATCGGCCCTGCGATCGAGGACGGCTTCTATTACGACTTCAAGGTCCCAGAGCCGTTCACTGCCGACGATCTGGAACGCATCGAAGGGCGGATGCGGGAGATCATCGCCGAGGACCAGCCCTTCGAGAGGGAGGCCCTTTCCCGGGGCGAGGCGCTCGAGCTCTTCGCCTCCCACCCGTTCAAGACCGAGATCATCGAGAACGTGGAGCCCAGTGAGGTGACCCCCGGCGAGGATGTCACGGTTTACCGGAATCGCGAGTTCGTCGACCTGTGCCGGGGCCCGCAC
>CAZRID010000329.1:0-3816 GCA_964600055.1 uncultured Acidimicrobiaceae bacterium | reverse complement strand
GGGCCACTAGGTCCGGATTTGACCCCGGAGCGTCCCAATTAGGTGACCTCACCCCGCCAGGGCCGGGATCACCTCACGGGCGAAAAGCTCCAGGCTGGACAGGTCGTAGGCGGGGTCGGGGAAGTAGATGATGGCGTAGCCCAGGCCCAGGGCCTCCCACTCTTTCAGATAGGTCACGACCTGATCTGGTGTTCCCGATGCGTAGCGGTAGAGCTTCGCCTGCTCGGCGGCCAGCTCCTCGGACACGTGCTCCCGCATCCGACTCTCCACCGATGCGATCTTCTCCTCGACTTCGGCTTCGGTCCCGGCACAGACGATGTTGAAGTTGGCGGACCGGGTGATCTCGTCGAAGTCCCGTCCCACGTCCCGGCAATGGCCGGCGAGGACCTCGGACTTGTGGGCGAAAAGGTCGGGCTTGATCCCGAAGTTGGTGTACCGGGCGTGCCGGGCCGCGATCCTCAGTGTCAGCTGTTCTCCACCACCGGCGATCCAGAGCGGAATGTGTGGCGTCTGGGCCGGTTTGGGCTGGCAGATCGCCCCTTTTAGCTGGTAGTGCTTGCCGTCGTAGTCGACAACGTCCTCGGTCCACATCGCCTTCATGATCTCGACACCCTCGCGGAGCATCCCGATTCGGGCCGCCGGGGCGAGGAATGGATAGCCATATCCGTCGTGCTCGTGCTCGTACCAACCTGCACCAATCCCCATCTCGAGTCGCCCGCCGGAGATGACATCGATCGAAGCGGCGATCTTGGCCAGGTACGACGGAGGGCGGTAGGTGTTGCAGGTGCACATCTGGCCCAGCCGCACGGTCCTGGTGGCAGCAGCAAGCGAGGCCATAAGGGCCCACGCCTCGTAGGTCACCTGTTGGGTGGGGGCGGGGACGGTGTGGAAATGGTCGTATACCCAGAGTGACTCGAATCCGGTTTCTTCGATGCGACGAGCCACCCTGCTCATGGTCCCCCAGTGGTCCTTATTCTCGATCCCGGCCAGATCTAGACGCCAACCCTGGGGTACGAATGCTCCGAATCTCATCGTGCGAGGCTACCGGCCAGTGGCGCTCCGGGAAAAGCTCGACCTGACAGCCAAAATCCCTGTTTACACTTGAGCGCTCCCCGAAACCGAGGAGCGATGTCGGCACCCTTCTTTGATCCAGGCCCTCCGCGGGACGCTTGCGGCGTCGGGTTCATCGCCGCCTTGGATCGGGTTCCCACCTACCGGATGACCCGTCTCGCAGTCGAGTGCCTGGAGCGCCTCGATCATCGCGGGGCCCGGGCCGCCGACGGGACCGGCGACGGCGCCGGCCTCATCACTCAACTCCCGCTGCGTCTGATCAGCAGGGAATTGAGTGCCCATGGCCTCGAGGTCTCTCCCGAGAACCTCGGGATGGTCATGTGCTTTCTCTCACCTACCGAAGCCGCCGCCTCCCGTTCGGTGGTCACCGAGGCGATCGAAGCCGAGGGCCTACGGGTTCTGTTCTGGAGATCAGTCCCGACCGACCCCTCGGTGCTGGGCGACCACGCCAGACTCGTCCTGCCCCTCATCGAGCAGGCCATCGTCACCGGGGACCAGGACGGGGCCGATTTCGAACGGAGCCTCTATCTGGCGAGGAAGCGAATCGAGCGAACCGCGACACCAGGTCTTTCCATACCCTCCGCCTCGAGCCGCACCGTCGTCTACAAGGGCTTGTTCACCGCCTCGAAGATCTCCCAGTTCTATTGGGACCTGAGGGACCCCGACTACGAGACGGCCTTCGCCATCTTCCATCAGCGCTATTCGACCAACACCTTTCCTTCCTGGGACAACGCACAGCCCTTCCGCACCCTGGCCCACAACGGCGAGATCAACACCATCCAGTCCAATCGGTCGTGGATGGTGGCCAGGGAGAAGGGGGCAACGCCAGGGGTATGGGGTGAGCGTCTCCCCGATGTCTTCCCATTCCTCCAGCCAGGGATCTCCGACTCTGGGAGTCTGGACAATGTCTTCGAGCTTCTCATGCAGAGCGGCCGATCGCTGACGCACGTCAAAGAGATGCTGATGCCTGCGGCCTGGGAGAACGTCCCCGACCTCGAGCCCGATCTGGCCGCCTTCTACGCCTATCACGCTTTTCTCACCGAGCCCTGGGACGGGCCAGCCGCCGTAGCTGCCACCGACGGCACCTCACTGCTGGTGGGCATGGACCGCAACGGGCTTCGCCCTGCCCGATGGGCGATCACCCCCGAGGTGCTCCTCGTCGCCTCCGAGGCCGGGGTCTGCCCTGAGGAGGAGGCAAGGGCCACCGCCACCGGCCAGCTCGGCCCCGGCGAGCTGATCGTTTTCGACGGGGAGACCGGTGAGGTGCAGCACTCCGAGCAGGTCAAGGCGGCCCTGGCCGCGGCCCGACCGTATGGCGACTGGGTCAACACCGAGACCCTCCGGATCCAGGCCTCGTTCGACAACCTGGCCGACGACCGGTTCAATGCTGCCGCCCTCAGCAGGGTGTTCGGGTACACCGCCGAGGAACGCCGATTGATCATCGCCGACATGGCCAAGGGCGACAACCCGCTTGGGGCGATGGGCGACGACACCGGTCTGGCTGTCCTCTCCACCAAGCCCCGCCGTCTCACCCAGTTCTTCCACGAGCAGTTCGCCCAGGTGACCAATCCTCCGATGGACCCGATCCGGGAGAAGTTGGTCATGTCGCTCCGGATCCAACTCGGGCGCCGTGGCCCGCTCCTCGAGGACACCCCACAGCAGGCACACCTGATCGAGCTGGCCAGCCCGATCCTCTCCGACGCCGAGTTGGAGTCGATCGTCCGCTCCGGCGACGCCCGTTTCTTCTCCCATTGGATCGCCATCACCTGGCCGGTGTCCGCCGGGCCAGAAGGCATGGAGGGGCGTCTCGACGAGATCTGTGACGAGGCGGCCCAAGCGGTCAAGCTGGGGGCAACGATCATCGTCCTCTCCGATCGTGAGACCGATGCAACCCGGGCCCCGATCCCGATGCTGCTCGCTCTGGGCGCAGTCCATCATCATCTGATCGACGAAGGGGTTCGTGGCTCGGTCTCGCTGGTGGTGGTGTCCGGCGAGCCACGTGACCCCCATGATCTGGCCTGTATGGTCGGGTTCGGTGCGTCTGCGGTCAACCCCTATCTGGCAATTGAGCATGCCCGCGATCTGGCGGCCACCGGGGCCATCGAGGTCGATCCGGTGCCGGCCCAGGAAAACTTCCGGCTGGCGTTGGAGAACGGCCTGCTCAAGATCATGTCGAAGATGGGGATCTGCACGCTCTCTGCATACAGAGGCTCGGAGCTGTTCGAAGTCATCGGGCTCTCGGAGCGGGTCTGTCGCAAGGCTTTCCGCAACGCTCCCCGCCGGTTGCGGGGGATAGGGTTCAAAGAGCTGGCCCGACAGGCGCTCCAGCGCCACTCTGCGTTCGGCGAAGACGCGACCGAGCCCGGCGGGTTCTACAAGCATCGTCGTGGCGCCGACACCCATGTGACGAGCCCGATGGTGGTCCTGGCTGTGCAGAAGGCAGTGCGCTCCGGTGATCCCGAGGACTGGGACCGCTACATCGAGATGATCTCGGACCGGGAGCCGGCCCTGGTGCGGGACCTTCTGACCTTCGTGCAGCGAGAGCCGGTACCACTCGACGAGGTGGAGCCGGTGGAGCAGATCATGCGTCGTTTCACCACCGCTGCCATGTCATTGGGCGCCCTGTCCTCCGAAGCCCATATCGCGCTGGCCGAGGCGATGAACCTGATCGGCGGTCACTCCAACTCCGGCGAGGGCGGCGAGGACCCGGTTCGATTTGGAACTCCGCAGAACTCGGCGATCAAA
>CAZRID010000328.1:0-3849 GCA_964600055.1 uncultured Acidimicrobiaceae bacterium | reverse complement strand
CCAACATGCGATCGAGGCCACCGGTCGATGCCCAGAAGGCAACCCAGACAATGAAGAGGACCACGAGAGCCTGCATGACCCTCTTGGAATTGCGCGCGGTCTCGGTCTTGTATGTCACCCGGCATCCTTCCAAGACAACGACGCGGCAGCGTAGAGCCGCACCGTGCGTCATCCCTGGCTTTCGGACCATTCGGCACGCGTCATCCGATAGACCACGTGTCTCCTCAGGCGCTCATCGTGGAGCAAGCGGGGATGGTCGAAGTCGAGATCCGGCGCGCGCAGCATCCCGAGTCTCTCCATGACCTGTGTCGATCTCTCATTGGCCGGGACCGCCCAACTCAGGATCTGGTCGAGCCTTGCATCACCGAATCCGTAGTCGAGCACCGCCTTGGCGGCTTCGGTGGCGTAGCCGCTCCCCCACTGGTCCTTGGCGAAGCGCCATCCGATCTCCACGGCGGGCGTGAAATGGGTCTGAAAGGTGGGCACGGCCAGACCACAGAAGCCGATGAACTTCTTGGCCCATTTGATCTCGACCGCCCAGAGACCGAATCCGAACTCCTCGAACTGCCGGTCGATCCTCCTGACCAGCTGATCCGACTCCTCAGGCGTGAGCGGCACAGGAAAGTATTCCATGACCTCAGGATCCGCATTGATCGCGGCGAAATGCACTCGATCCTTGGATTTCCATCGTCTGAGAAGAAGGCGTTCGGTTTCGAGCGTGGGCCCGTTCGCCATATCACGAGATTAGGCACGAAGAGGCGGATCGAGAACTCACCGGGGTGGATCGGATCCCGGCTTGAGAAAGCGAAGCCGACCCGGGCCGAGATGCGGATCGATCCGGTATCCCCACCCGTGAACGACAACGTGGTGATGGAACCAACAGAGCGTCGCCAGGTTCTCGGGGTCGGTCGGTCCACCTTCTGACCATGGAACCACGTGATGGGGCTCGAGCCGATATCGACTGGTGCAGCCGTCGCCAGTGCACCCGCCATCCCGGTGAAGGACAAACCGCCGGAGACGGTTGGGGATGACTCTGCTCCGCCGACCCATACCCAGCGGCTGGCCGTCGACAGTCCGGATTACCTCGAGACTGCCGCCGCAGGCAATCTTGTCCAGGATCTCCGGGCCTACCGTCGTGCCGCCTACCACCTCGGCACCGAACTCGTCCACGAACACGGTGATAAGGGGCGTGGTCACATCGCCGGGTCGCGATTTCTCGCAAATGGCAGTCAATGCTGCCGCCCGCCTGTAGCCGAGACCGGGGCGCAGACCGTCGGGGAGTGCCGGTATCAGGTCGGCGGCCTCCGTGAGGACCTTATCGATCACGGCTCCCGAGTAGCCGTCGAGCTCGCCCCAAAGACTCCAACGAGACTCGTCGAGGTTGGGCTGCATGCTCAGCTGTGACGAGATATGGGATTGGTGGTCGTCGGCACGGCTCATGCGGCGGTGACGGGCCGCAATCCTGCGCAGGCCGTGGATGTCGACTCCCCGAAGCCAGTCGGCCCGCTCCTCGACCGGGATTCGGGACATCGCCTCGGCCCGATCAAAGGTGATCTCGCCGCTCTCCAGAGCCCGGGCAAGGTCCGGAGCCTCTGCGAGTCGGGCTGCGGTCGAGGCCACCCGATAAGCGGTCTCGCCCGAGACGTCCAGCCTCCCGGCCATCCACTCCCTGAGACTCTTGCAGCCATCGGCAGTCGGCAATTGCATCTGATCGGCCAGGGCGAGAGTCGCCATCTGTCGACCCCGGGCCGCAGCGATGATGGCCTCGTCCCGGAGAAGATCTTGCTCGACCTGATCGGGTGTCAAACCTCTCATAGTCCTGAACATACGAAAGGGGTGTGACAAATTCGGTCGAACCGACCGGGTTCAGTCGAGTTTTTCTTCGATCTTTCCGACAGCGTCCTTCACCGAATCGCCGGCCTTCTCCGCCGCCACCTTCATGCTGTCTGCTGCGTCGGACGCCACATCCTTCGCATCCTCAACGGCTTGCTCCACCGGATCCGGCTTGATCACACCCGTGTCCTTGAGACGAGGGATGACCTGGTCGGCTACTTCGGCTGCCTTCTCCTCCCCGATGCGGGGGCCGAGCTTGGACTCGAACTTGGCTCTCGCCTCGGACTCGGTGAGCCCGTAGTACTCCTTCTTCTTCGAGGCCACGACCTTGGTTATGGCAGCCAGGGCCCCGACGAATAGCAGGAACTTGAACAAGAACCTGAACGGATGACGCTCTGTAGCGGTGTCTTCCATGTGTCTGCACCTCCACCATCAACCATACCGAAACCTCGCGACTGACTTTTCGCGCTCTCCGACGTGACCCTTCACCCAGGGCGTCGGGCGGCGTAGGTTCGATCCTGAAATGATTCGACGGCTGGTCGCCGGTCTGATCGTGGTGGGTCTGGCAGTCGGGATCTGGGCCCTTTGGCCGCGGGAGGATTCGGACACGACGCCAACCACCCCGCCTGTCGCCGTCGAAACCACGACCACCACCACAACCCTCGTCACCAGTACCACCGTTGCGGGAACGACCACGACGTCTGAGGACGGGTCGCACGTGGTGTCCACCGTTGAAGAGGCAGAGTCGATCCTGCGTGAGCTCTGGTTCGGATGGTTCGAGGGGATCTACAACCAGGACGAGGAGCGAATCAAGGAAGTGGTGGGGACGCAGGCAATGCTGGACCAAGCTCGAACGTCATTCGGAGCGGAGTTCACCGGTGTGCCCATGGAGGAAGAGATCACCCTCACAGCAATGGAGCTCTTGCGGGCTGACGAACAATGCCTTGCCGTCTGGGCCACGATCGATGTGAGCGCCTTCAGGGGCGAGGGAGCTGTATCGGACAACGTGGTTGTAGTTCGGCGCGACGGTTCTGCGTGGAAGCTCGCCACGACCTGGACGAATAGGAACGACCTTTGGGAGGCAGATTGCGACTCGCAACTGGAGCCGCTGTCGTAGCAATCGTCCTCGGGCTGACGTCGACAGCATCGGCGGAAGAATTTGCTTCCTGTTGGGTCGCAACGGTTGTAAACCCGGCGACCCTGGCAGCCGACCAGGTCACCCGTTGTCGTATTTCCGGGGGTGATGTCGTCGACTACGCCTCTGACACTTCGGTCCCTTCCCGCCTCTATCCCAACGCCGGGACCGATCTGACCGGGGAGTGCTGGTATCTGACCTCGGCGGTCACCAGATGGGTCTACCTCTCCCTGTTCGTGAACGGTGACGCCATCCTCGGTTTTGATCCCGATCCGGCGCCGGGCGGCATCGCCCTGGCCACTGAGCGCATCCCGAGATGCACCTCAGAGCCCAGCCCGCTTCTCGATCCGACCACCGAGGCGTGGGAATACGTGACCCAGTACATCCATGCCCCGCCGACGCCCGACGTCAACCCTGTCCCCGGCGAAGGGGTCACCGGTCTCGAGACCTATGTCGGTGTCCCCGTCCCCGGCGTTCATGAGACCCAACTGGCCAGCGTCACCGGGGTGACCCTCGACATCTACATCGAGGTCAGCGGGGTCGCAGTCAGTTGGGGCGACGACCTGGTGGACAACTTCCCCGCCGATGAGGAAGCCCTGGCCGGCTATCCGGATGGCCTTGCCACCCACATCTACGAGGTAAAAGACGAAGCCGGGTATGACCTCGCGATCTCATACGCCTGGACCGCTCGTTGGCGGATTGTCGGCGGCGAATGGGAGTTCCTCTCGGTTCCGGACACGACGACCACGGTCGTCTACCCGGTAGCGGAGATTGTCTCGGTCATCACCGACTAGTGGTCCGTCGCTGAATTGATGCCGCGGTGTCACCGAGTCATCGGGGTCGCTGGCAAGGACGCAGGACGAAGGCGCACCTGCTCGTTC
>CAZRID010000327.1:0-3855 GCA_964600055.1 uncultured Acidimicrobiaceae bacterium | reverse complement strand
GCGTCGAGGATCGGGGGGTAGTCCTCAGCCATTTGTCGTCCTCATCGTTACTCAAGGTGAGCGTACGGGATGACGGGACCGGTTTGAACCAGGTCGTCTCGGTCTTGAGGGAGGTGGCCCCGCTGCCGATATCCGACCCATGATCGAGTACTTCATCGGTTACGGCATGGGACAGAGGTCCGCCGCCCGGGCCGCCTCTCTCGCCCGGAGCGCCGCGGTGGCCAACGGGACCCATCACACCAACCGCATCGAGGATCTCAACGAGCGCATCGACAAGCTGCTGATGATCGTTCGAGGCATGTGGGCGCTGATGGAGGAGCAGGGCATGACCGCCGAGCACCTCATGGCCAAAATCGACGAGATCGATCTTCAGGACGGGACCGACGACGGTCAGGTGCGGTCCCAGATCGTCGAGTGCCCTTCCTGTCAGTCGAAGGTCGCACCAATCTTCGCAACTGCCAGCTATGCGGCACCGAGGTGCGACCCGACAGCGGGCACCCGCTGGGTCAGATCTGAACCGCTGCGGGAATCAAGACCCCCTCCGGCCCTTGCGGGCCACCTCCCGCTCCGGGGGAGGAAACGAGTCCTGACGGTTTCTGAAGTCGATTAACTGGTAAGACTCAGACACGAGCTGCGAAAGGAGTCGACATGGGCACGCTGGCAGTTGGAACGTTTCTCTCTCTCGACGGTGTGATGCAGGGGCCCGGTGGCCCGGAAGAGGACCCAAGCGGAGGTTTCGAGCTCGGCGGGTGGTCGGTGAACTATTGGGACGATGTGATGGGCGCCACCATGGATGATCAGAGCGGTCATAGCACTGGCCTCTTGCTCGGCAGGAACACCTACCAGATCTTCGCCGCCCATTGGCCCCTAGTCACCGATCCCGATGACCCGGTGGCGACGATGCTCAACGAGGTCCCCAAGTATGTGGCCTCGACCACCCTCGATCGGGTCGACTGGAACAACTCCACCCTCCTCGAGGGCGAGGTGCCCTCAGCAGTCACCAGGCTGAAAGACGAGCACGAGGGTGAGATCCAGGTCCACGGCAGTTGGGGCCTCTTGCAAACCCTCATCGCCCACGATCTGATCGACGAGTACCGCCTCTGGATCTTCCCGGTGGTCCTCGGCAGTGGCAAGCGGCTTTTTGGCGACGGTGTCCCCCCGAGCGGGCTTCGTCTGGTCGACACCACCACGTCGACCACCGGTGTGATCATGAACACCTACGTCCCGGCCGGCCCGATCGAATTCGGCTCATTCGCTCTCGACCAATGACTTGAGAAGAGTCCCCCTCCGGCCCTAGCGGGCCACCTCCCCCTTCGGGGGAGAAAACGTGGCCTCTGTTTCTCCCCCGTAGGGGGGAGTACGGCGAAGCCGGGAGGGGGGATCTGGCGGGCCCCGCAGGGGGGAGTCCGGCGAAGCCGGGAGGGGGGAATCCGGGAAGCCTCCGCAGATGCCTAGTAAGTCACCTCGAGGCCTCGGGGGACCAGGGCGACGTAGATCCGGCCCTGGGGTAACCCGAAGGCCTCCCCGTTGTTGTCGAAGAAGCGGTGGCCGTCCTCCTGGGCCCCTCGGAGCCAGGTGCCCTCGATCACCTCGCCCTGGTGGAACACCCTGAGGTCCCCGAGACCGATCACGTCGAAGGTGGTGACCGGAACGTCGTTGCCGTCGGTGTACCCGGCGGACCCCTCGGCCACAAACAGGACCACCACCGTGTCGTGGGCCAACGGCAACGGGGTGCCCCCGATGCCATCGAGCACCTGGAACGGGGTAGCGCCGTCATAGCGGACGTACTGGTCCTCCTCGTACCGGTAGTTCAACCGACTCGAATGGAAGGGTCAGCTCTGCCGCGGCATCACCACCGGGAAAAGGCCCGGCGGGAAGGCCACCACCGAGCTGCGGGGTGTCACCGACCGTCTGGAACAACTCGTCGAGGAGCAGGAACAGGTTGTGCAGAGGATCCGGGTTGTCGCCGATGGTGAACAACTCGAAGAGTTGGGCATCGATCAGGTTGACCCCGGTTGCCCCGACGTCCTGGATCACGAACGGCTCGCCGCCGCTGGAGACCACGTACGGGCGAGTTGGGGGAGGAGGTCGGCGTCTACCGGGCGCAGGGAGCGGACCGGGCCCAGCCCACCGGTGACGTCACGGTTGACCACCGCGGTGAACCGGGTGATCCCACCTTCCACCGGGTACTCGACGAGCAGGGGCACGCCGGCCAGACCGACCTGTGGTCTTGCCTCCGGCGCGTTGTCCACTTTGATCGAGACGTAGGCCGAGCCCAAACCCTCGGTTGGCGCATTTGGATCGACGGACAGCGGTGGGCCTTCAGCGGCGCCGAGAATGGTGGTGGTCTCCCCGGGCTCGGTCACCACGGTCGTGACGATGGGCTCGAAGGTTGCTATGGGCTCCTCGCCGCCCCAGAGCAATAGCGCTAGAGCCACCACCGAACCGACCAGACCCAAGCCGAGGACGATGGCGGCGAGCCGCCATGGGTTGAACCTGACCCACTGCTTCAGAGAGGTGAGCACGGCGGCAGACTACGGCGACGCGATCAGGGGCGTCGCGAGACGCCCCTGATCGTCTAACAATTTGTCTACTTAACCCTGAGGTCCGCCTGAGCCACCTTCACCCGAGAGGGTGGCGAGGCTCACGGATGCCTCACCCAGGAACTGTCCCGCAACCGTGGCGTTGAACGACTGACCGCCCCCTACGGTGTTCTGTCCACAGAGGGTGACGGTGTGATTACCGGCCGAAACCGCGGCCAGACCTGTCACCCCGAGACCGGCGTCCTCGCCGGCCACTGCCGGGGTTGCGTAGTTGGTCGCGCCGGCAACGCTCGTGGCTGGCTGGCCGACTGCGTTGGCGACGCACGTCCCTGAGTCGAGCTGGATCCAGACCGTGAAGAGGGAGCCTGCATTGGCCGAGTTACCGACCGAGGCGTTTCCGGTCACCAGCAAGTGCCCTGCCACGGGGACGTTGATCGTGGCCTGAACGATCGGGGTGCCAGTGGCGCTGAGAAGGATGTTGCCGGTGCCGTCGAACCAGTCGAAAGACTGTGCCGACGTGACCGCCAGGAACTCAGTCGAATCCTTGCCGTCCAATGTGGCCGCGTCGACGACGTTGTTCTCGGCGAGACGCTTCATGAACGCCGACATCTGACCACGGGTCACGTTGTCATCCGGGCAGTAGTTGGTGTTGGCTGGGGGGTTACACCCCACCGTGATGTTGTTGTCCTTCATCCAATCGATGGCGTTGTGGAACGTATGACTGTCCGGCACATCGTTGAACTGATGTGATGCGAACACTGCCAACGGTACGAGCATGGCTCCCACCACCAGCAGTGCGACAAGCGACGATCTGCGCATTTTGCTAACCCTCCTTAGGTCTCGGTCACCATAACCCACCAGGATTAGCGTCGCCCGAACGTCTGATGACCGGGGATGCATGCGCACGCCGGTCCCGGTCAACCGATCGCGGGCGCTATAGCCAGAGTTCGTTGTTCATGGCGCGTTTCCTCACCCGGCTGGGGTGGGTAGATCGGGCTCAGGTCGAGGGCTCGGGCGAGGAACACCGCCATCTCGCCCCGTCTCACCGGTGCGTCAGGGCAGTAGTGGTCGTTGGTCGGTGGGTTGCAGCCGGTGGTGATGCGAGCAGTCCCGATCTTGTCGATTGCCGTTTCGAAGACCGAACCGTCGTCATCCGCAAAGAGATCGGCGCCGGCACCATCCTCCAACCTGAAGGCCCGGGCGAGGAACGCAGCCATCTGACCCCTCGTCACGGAATCATCTGGGCAGTAACGGGTGTTGGCCGGCGGATTGCATCCTTGTGTGATGCCGGCGGCCGCCAGCTTGTTGATCG
>CAZRID010000326.1:0-3883 GCA_964600055.1 uncultured Acidimicrobiaceae bacterium | reverse complement strand
ACTCGAGGACGTCCTCGACCGGTGCCATCTGGGCCAGTTACGTGCCCGAAGGACGATGATTTCGGGCAGACGACGGATTCAGTCGAGACAAGTTTCTCCCCACCCCTGAGGGAGCTCGACCCGGTCGAGAACCTCACATGAAGTGGCATAAGCATGAGGCGCGTCTCCGCGGACCAGGACGATGATCTCGCCACCGTCGACCGGCACCAGGAACAGCCGATCACCCGGTTGTGGGGAGATCTCGTTCCTGAGCTCTTCGGTGGGAACGTCGTCCGGCTCGATCTCGGACCCTTGGGAGGTGAGGGGCGCCCAGTCCGCGCCCGGGGGGAGCGAGTCGCCCGATCGCTCGAATTCCGTGGCAGAGGTGAATTCCGGTAAAGGCTCCAGTTGCGTCCCAAAGCGATCGAGCTCCGTGCCCGAGGCATCGAAGGCGATGCCCAGATACTCGTCGGGTGGTTTATCGAGCCTGAGGGACGAGACGCCACCGACAGGCGTCTGCCATCCAATGAAGGTTCCGTCCAGTTGGTAAGCCACAACGGAGACGTCGGTTGAAAGCCCCAGCCATTCGACGGTGATCACTTCGTTGGTCACCACACCATCTTCACTCGAAAACGAGTGACTGAGGCCCGGTACCCACATCCCGTGGTCCATGTCCCCACCCATGCAGCAATTGAGCGAGGTTCCTAGGACATCTCCGGAAAAGTTGCCGTCGATCACCTCGAATATCTGGTCCCAGATCGACGGGGGATTGCTGGCGTAGATGTAGAAGGGCTCGACTCCGAGGTCGCCCAGGTACACGGCTCTGTTGATGTGATCTTCCAGGTCACCGACCGTGGGCTCTCCCGGGGTGAAGGAAAGGTTGGGGCCGAGGGCCGAGGTGTCGAACGACGGCGAAGGGCCTTTGAGGCCGAGCCAGACATCGGGATCTGTCGCCACAGGTTCGGTATCGGTCACAGCCACGGCAAGGTCGGCGATCTCGACGGTGTCGACATCCTGGCTGGTTGCCGGGCTCCTCGGATTCGGGTCGAACGGGATCGTCACGGTCAGGACACCGAGCACGAGAATGACGGCAGGAACGGTCCAGGCGACCCTTCGTCTCGCCCGTCTCCGCCGCCCGCGGCGTTTGATTTCGTCCGGTGACGTCGCCGGGACGTAGGCGACCGTGGAGGCGGTGCCCTCCAGGGTGGATCTGATCTTCTCGTCCAATGTCACGACAGGACCTCCTTGAGCTCTGCGAGGGCGCGGCTGAGCCGGCTCTTGACCGTCCCTTCTGGGACATCCAGGGCTTGGGCGGTGGCCGACTCGGACATGTCCAGCAGGTAACGGGCCACGATGACATCGCGATGACGCGGAGAAAGCCGGCGTACCGCTTCGAGCAATCTCGGGTCGACCACGTCGGGATCGTGTGACACCTGGACCGACGCCAAAGGGCGGAGCTGAAGCCGTCTTCGGCGGAGACGTGAAGTAGCCCAGTTGGATGCCACCCGATATACCCAGCCTTCCCGATTGGAAATGGTCGAGACAGTTCGCCAGCGCTCGTAGGCCCGCACCATCGCCTCATCCACCGCTTCCCGGGCCAGATCGCCATCTCCGATCCCGACCACGAGGGCGCGGTACACGGTGTGCCAGGTATCGGCATAGAACCGCTCGAACGAGTCGGCGAACCCTGGCTCACTCAAGGCGATGTGCTCCTCGATCATCGGCGATAGACGCATATCCCGGCTCAGCGGTTCCATTCGCCCCATCTGATTTAACCCACCCACCGGCCCGTTCTAAGCTCAGATGGTGACTCTGGCCGACTATCTACCGATCGGCATCATGCTCCTGCTGGCCGCGGCTTTCGTGGCGGTGTCGCTCATCGCCTCTCGCTTTGTCCGGCCGGATAACCCCAACGAGGCCAAGCTCGACCCTTACGAGAGCGGCATCGTTCCCGAGATGGAGCCGGTGCAACGGTTCCCGGTGAAGTTCTATCTGGTGGCGATGCTGTTCGTCATCTTCGACGTCGAGATCATCTTTCTCTTTGCCTGGGCTTCGATCTACGACAGCCTCGGTTGGTACGGGGTGGCCGCCATCTTCATCTTCACCTTCTTCGTCGCCGAGACCCTTGCCTACGTCTGGAAGCGTGGCGCTCTGGATTGGAATGTCCACAGACGGGCTCGGTACATCCCGACCGACGCGACGGACGAGGCCGCTTAGTGGCGACGACGGCGCCGGGCAACCTCCTCATGACCACCGTCGACCGGGCGGCGCGTTGGGCGAGGACCCGTTCGATGTTCCCCGCCTCGTTCGGTCTCGCCTGTTGTGCCATCGAGATGATGGCGACCGGAGCGGCGCACTACGACCTGGGCCGGTTCGGAATGGAAGTGTTCCGGGCCTCGCCCCGCCAGTCCGATCTCATGATCGTTGCCGGCCGGGTGAGTCAGAAGATGGCTCCCGTCCTACGCCAGGTATTCGACCAGATGCCCGATCCGAAATGGGTGATCTCGATGGGGGCTTGTGCCTCGACCGGTGGCATGTTCAACAACTATGCCCTGGTCCAGGGTGTGGACCAGGTGGTCCCCGTCGATATCTATGTGCCGGGGTGCCCCCCAGGCCCACAGAGCCTGATGCACGGGATCCTCACCCTCCACGACAAGATCATGAAAGGCGAGATCGTCAATTGACTGACGAGATCGCTGTCCCCGAGAGCGGCGAGGCTGTCGAGGAGGAGGTTGCGGAGCGATTGTTGCCCGACAACCAGACCCTCAGAGATCTGTTCGAGAGGTTCGAGGACGTGCCCTGGGAGCCCTCTCATGGTCAGGACGTGGCCCGGGTGCCCAACGAGCGGTGGGCCGAGTTCGGGTCGGCGGCCAGGGAGGCAGGGTTCGAGGTCTGCGTCGATGTCACGGTCGTCGACTGGATGCGTCAGCGCCCCGAGCGGTTCGAGGTGGTGGCCAACCTGCTCTCGATGCAGCGCCGCCTCCGGCTGAGGATGATCACCACTGCCCCCCGCCAGGAGCCGTCAGTCGCCTCCCTGGTTCCGGTCTGGGCCGGCGTCAACTTCGCCGAGCGGGAGGCTTACGACATGTTCGGTGTGAACTTCGAGGGTCATCCGGACCTGACTCGGATCCTGATGCCCGATGAGTGGGAGGGTCATCCGCTCCGCAAGGACTTCGGCGTCGGTTCGGTTCCGGTCCAGTTCAAAGAGAGCCATCAGGTGAGCTGAGATGACCGACGACACCAAGACCAGCGAGACCCTCGACGTCTGGGTCGCCGGGACCGAGGAGCCCGAGCTCAGCCCCACCGACGAGGGCGCCCAGGAGATATCGGACCACGAATCGGAGGCCCGTCTCGACGAGCAATTCGGGCGGGTGGTCGAAGACGACTATGTCTTTGACGACGACATCGGCGACGAAGACGAGCGGATGATCCTCAACATGGGCCCCCAGCATCCGTCGACCCATGGGGTGCTCCGGCTTCAGATCGAGCTCGAGGGTGAGATCATTCGCCGTACCAAGCCCATCATCGGCTATCTCCATACCGGGATGGAGAAGACAGGGGAGCAGCTCAACTTCTCCCAGGGCGGGACCAACGTGACCCGGATGGACTATCTGGCCCCGTTCCACAACGAGCTCGCCTATTCGCTGGCCGTCGAGAGACTGCTCGGGATCGAAGTCCCACCCCGCGCCGCCGCCATTCGCGTCTTGTTGAGCGAGCTGAACCGGTGCTCGTCTCATCTGGTGGCACTTGCCACCAACGGGATGGACATCGGGGCCATCTCGATGATGATCTACGGGTTTCGGGAGCGAGAGCAGATCCTCGCCTTCTTCGAGACGGTGACCGGGCTGCGGATGAATCACAACTTCATCCGTCCCGGAGGGGTGGCAGCCGACCTCCCGCCCGG
>CAZRID010000325.1:0-3905 GCA_964600055.1 uncultured Acidimicrobiaceae bacterium | reverse complement strand
CTCGTTGCCCGATGGTTCTGGACCAAGATGTAGATGCCGGCGACGGCGCCAATGACGGCCGAGATCAACACCACCACGTTGTTCTCGAAGAGTCGGTTGATGAACAGACCGGCGACGGTTCCCACTCCGAACCCGGACAGAAACCCGACGACGATGTCGTGAATCCACCACCAGACAGGGGAGTTGGTCGTTGGGGAGGAGCCGGTCATCCCGGCCAATTTATCCGACCGTCATCCCTGTGTTGGACCAGAAACGGGCCAACCGAACTCTAATTGGGTTCCACAGAGGTCACATGCGGACCTGCCTCCCAATTAGGAGGAGGGCCACTACCGGAGTTGGAGGCTGGCCACCGGGTTCGCCCGGTGGCCAGCTCACTCAATGCTGAGTCAGTTTGCTCAGTCTTCGACTTGGAACTCACCCGTCATGCCCAGGAAGGCGTGCGGAGTTCCATCGCCCATGTCGGGCGGCTCCTCGGCCTCACCGGCCATGGCCGCTTCGACCGCCGCGGGATCGGCCCCTTGGGGGATGAAGCAGACGACGGCGTAGCGCCCCGGGTCTGTCACCTCGATCGACGTGCCCAGGCCCTCGGGATTGACCCCGTCCTGCTCGGGTAGGGCAACGAGGACTCCCTGGGGCTCAAGATGGTTCCGTCGGCTGCGCCGGACCCGCCACAGGCGGCGACGACAGCCAACCCCAAGGCGGCGACTGACAGCGATGCGTTCATTCTCTTCAAACTAGAGCCCCTGTCGGATGGTGGTAACGGACCGGCAACCCGGCCTACGTCCCAGCCAAGCAGGGCGGCGCAACGGAATCGTTACGACGATGGTTGCCGTCGGGCATCGTAGGGCGGCCACGACGAAGGGGCGGTCACAGTCCTGACGTCATTCGGCCTGGCGTTTGCGGTAGGCCGCCACCGCTTCCCTGGTGGAACAGGTCCCACAGCAATGGGTCCTCGACCGATTGCGACTGGTGTCGACGAAGACATCCCGGCAATTGCTTGCCTGACAGCTGCCGAACCGACTGATCCCGTGGTCGACCACGACACCGGCCAGACCCATGGCGGTGAGGGCCCCGACCCAGGAGGACACCGAAGACCCGACCGGCTCGAAATGGAGATGGGGCTGGCCACTGTGAAGTGAGAGACGTGGGATGGCGTCGTTCTCGGCGAGGATGGCGTTGAGATGTCCGACTGCGGTGGCTTCGTCGGGAGCGTCGAACACCTCACGCAACACATCGCGTAGGGCGTGGATCCTGGAGAGGTCGGTGTCGCCGGCCTTCGCCACATCGATCGGTCCGAGGCTCTCGTATCGACTCAGGAATTCCTTCAACGTGGTGAGGTCGCCGATGTCGTCGGACTCGATCTCATCGGTGTTGACCAGGTCTACCGCCAACTCGACCGGTTCATCTGAGTAATGAGAGAAATCCATTTGACTTATTACACTCCCTTCGGTACGGTAACAAGTGTACGGAGATACGGTTATTACGTCAAGAGGAGGACCCATCAATGAACGGGCATCCCGCAATCGCATACATGGTGGCACTGCAAATACTCGAGGAGAAGCGGGACGAGGCGCGAAGTCACCACAAGGCAAAGACGGCCTCCAGGCCTCGTTCCTTGAGGTTCGGCAGTTACCGGCTCACTCTCACCAAGGAGGTCCCCGGTGTTCCTCGCACAGTGTGACAACCTCGGTCGCCAGGCATTGATCTGGGCCTCCGACCTGCAATCAATCGAAAACACGGGCGACGGCATAGTTCTTCGCTACCGCTGCATCTGCGGCGAGATGGCGGAGATGTTGACCGGATCGGGCTCCCCGGTCCGGGTCAGCTACCACATCGGCGTCGCCGCCTGAACAAACGTCGGCCAAACCCCCCTCTAATTCGCTCTGCTCAGGCGGTCCCCTTTCGGAAAGGGGGGGAAACCGCACTCTCGGTCTCGTGGGCGGGCTCATTGAGCGGGGCGGCAGCTCTGGCCGACCGGCGTCTGTTTGCCCGACCGATCAACTGCTTGTCTGCAGCAAGATTGAGGTAGTGCCCTTCCGATGAGGCTGCCCTCGGTCTTGCAGACACACGGGCAAAGTCGGCCAGAATCAAAAACAGTCGGCCAGCAATCAGGCTGTCTTTTTGCCGAAGCGTCGTCGTTCGTGCTCAGTGAGGTAACGCTTTCGCACCCGGATCGCAGTGGGTGTCACCTCGGCGAGCTCGTCGTCGGCGATCCATTCGATGGCCATCTCCAGGGTCATCTCCCGGGGAGGCTTGAGATTGATCGCCTCGTCCGAGGCATGGGTCCTGATGTTGGTCAACTGCTTGGGTCTCGCCGGGTTGACCACCATTTCGTCGGGTCGGGAGGCCTCTCCGATGATCATCCCCTCGTAGACCTGCGCACCGGCGCCGATGAACAACTCGCCTCGTTTCTGAAGGTTGTCCAGGGCGAACCCGGTGCTGGAGCCGACCCGATCCGAGATCATGGCTCCACCGATGCGGTGGGGTAGCTCACCTACCCACGGCATCCAACCCTCGTGATGCTGGTGGATCAGGGCGGTGCCCCTGGTCGTGGTCATCAGCAACGACCGGAATCCGAGAAGTCCCCTTGCCGGCGCTGTGAGCGTGATGATCGTCCGGCCCGGGTCGCCAGGCACCAGACCAGCGATGCTCCCCTTTCGTGGCGCCGCAGCCTGGGTGATGGCTCCGACGTATTCGTCCGGGACGTCTACGACCGCCCTCTCCACAGGCTCGTGGGCCCGGTCGTCGATCATCTTGATGATGACCTCTGGACGGCTTACCTGGAGCTCAAAGCCCTCGCGACGCATCGATTCGATGAGCACGGCGAGCTGCAGTTCCCCCCGGCCGGCGACCTCCACGATCTCGGGGGAAGAAGTGGCGCCGAGACGGATCGAGACGTTTCCGAGCACCTCCTTCTTGAGCCGATCCTGAATTTGGCGGGACGTGAGGAACTTCCCGTCCTTGCCCGACAGGGGAGACGTGTTCACCCCGAACGTCATCTTGAGCACCGGCTCGTCGACGGAGAGGCGAGGGAGGGGCTGAGGATCGACCGGGTCGGCCAGGGTGTCCCCGATCTCGACCTCGGGAAAGCCGGCCACGACGAATAGGTCACCCGCCTCGGCCACCTCGACCTCGGCTCGGCCAAGGCCGGAAAAGCCCATCAACTGGGTTAGTCGCCGCTTCAGGGGCGGCTCTTCGTCGTTGGAATGGCACAGGGCGACCTGGCTGCCGCGTCTCAAGGTGCCCTCGACGACACGACCGATCGCCAGCCGTCCGAGATAGTCGGAGGCATCGAGATTGGTGACCAAGGCCTGGAGTGGTGCCTTCGGGTCGCCCGCCGGGGCCGGGATGGTCCTGACTATTGCGTCCAGAAGTGGCGAGAGGTCCGAGTCCTCGGCGGGGACACCAATCCCGGCAATGGCGCGGCCCATTCGAGCAACGGTGGAAACGATTGGGAAGTCGATGTGATGGTCCTGTGCGTCGAGATCGAAGAACAGCTGATAAATCTCGTCGGCGACCTGGTCGGGACGGGCGTCGGAACGATCGACCTTGTTGATGACCACCACGGCCGGGAGATGTCGTTCGAGGGCCTTGGACAGGACATACCTGGTCTGTGGCATGGGACCGTCGGCCGCATCGACCAGGAGCAGGATCCCGTCGACCATGGCCAGCGCTCGCTCCACCTCGCCGCCGAAGTCAGCGTGGCCGGGGGTGTCGACGATGTTGATCGTCGCGTTCTTGTAGGGCACCGAGGTGCACTTGGCCAGGATGGTGATGCCGCGCTCGCGCTCGAGCTCGTTGGAGTCCAGCACCTGCTCCTGCGCGTCCTCGGGCTTCACGAGGAACGAGCCGGTCTGCTGCAGCAGGGCGTCCACCAGCGTGGTCTTTCCGTGGTCTACGTGCGC
>CAZRID010000324.1:0-3933 GCA_964600055.1 uncultured Acidimicrobiaceae bacterium | reverse complement strand
AGAAACGGAGGTCTCGTTTCCTTCCCCGGTCTGCGCACCTGCGGGGGGAGAACGGAGGTCTCGTTTCCTCCTCTGTAGGGGGAGGTGGTCCGCAAGGGGCCGGAGGGGGTTTTCCAGAATCCCCTTCCGGCGAACCGTCCCCCTTCGGAAGAGGGACAGTGGTGTGCCGGCTTTACCCTTGGGGTGTGTTCGAGCGACCGAGACCGTCGGAAATCCCCGATCAGCCCGGGGCTTACATCTTCCGTGACCAGCACGGCAAGGTGATCTATGTGGGCAAGGCCAAGACCCTTCGCAGTCGTGTGTCCTCATACTTCGGAGTCGGTCTCCATCCCCGCACTCAGGCCATGGTGGACAACGCCCGGACGGTGGAGTGGATCATCACCGAGTCCGAGGTGGCGGCCCTGATGCTCGAGTTCTCGCTGATCAAGCGGCACCGGCCCCGGTTCAATGTCAAGCTGACCGACGACAAGTCCTACCCCTATCTGGCCATCACCCGCAGCGACGAATGGCCTCGGGCTCGGGTGATGCGAGGCGCCAAGCGCAAGGGAAACGAGTACTTCGGCCCCTATGCCCACACCTACTCCATCCGCAAGACCCTCGACCAACTGCTGCGGACCTTTCCGGTGCGGACCTGCACCGACTCATTCTTCGGGCGTCAGAAGGCACAGGGCCGTCCCTGTCTCCTCTTCCATATCGAGAAATGCTCCGGCCCCTGCATCGACGCCGTCACGCCGGAGGACTACGGCCAAATGGTCGACGGCCTGGCAGCGTTCCTACGCGGTGACACCGATGACGTGATCACCGATCTCCAGGACCGGATGTGGCAGGCGTCGGGACGTCAGGAGTTCGAGTTGGCGGCCCGGCACCGGGACCGGCTCGAGGATGTCCGACGTGCCCTGCTTCGTCAAGAGGTGGTCACCGACCGGCCCGAGGACTTCGATCTGATCGCCTTCCACGGCGACGACCTCGAGTCGGCCTTCCAGATCCTCCACGTCCGACGAGGACGTCTCGTGGGGCGGATGGGCACTGTTGTCGACCGGGTCGAGGAGTTGACCGACTCCGAGTTGATGAGCCGGATCATCCGTGAGCTCTATGGCGAGGACCACCCGCCGAAGGAAGTCCTGGTCGAGATCGAACCGGCGGAGAAGGAGCTGCTCCAGGCGTGGCTCGCCGAGCGACGGGGAAACCGGGTCAGTCTCCGGGTCCCGGCCCGTGGTTCGAAGCGGCGGCTGATGGAGACCACCGTCACCAACGCCGCCGAGGCGTTTGCCCGGCACCGTCTCAAGCGGAGCCAGGATCACAATTCGCGGGCCAAGGCGCTCCGATCGCTCCAGGAAGTGCTCGATCTGCCCGAGCCTCCGCTCCGCATCGAGGCCTACGACATCTCCACCCTCCAAGGCACCAACACGGTCGCCTCGATGGTGGTGCTCGAAGACGGGATACCCAAGCGGTCCGATTACCGGCGCTTCAAGATCCGCACCATCGAGGGTCAGGACGACTTTGCCTCGATGGAGGAGACGGTGCGGCGTCGATTCCAGGCATACCTGGCGGAAAAGAGGCGATCGGCTGGAGAGCAGGGCAAGTTCTCCTATCCGCCCTCGCTGGTTCTGATCGACGGTGGGGCGGGCCAGTTGGGTCGGGCGGTGAAGGTGCTCGACGAGCTGGAGCTCGACATCCCGGTGATCGGGCTCGCCAAGAGGATGGAAGAGGTCTATCTCCCCGGGAATCCCGAACCGATCCGGATTCCACGTGACGCCGAGGCCCTTTACCTGCTGCAACAGGTGCGTGACGAGGCGCATCGCTTTGCAATCACCTATCACCGCCAGCTCAGGTCCAAGTCGATGATCGATTCGCTGCTCGACGACGTGCCCGGTATCGGGCCCAAGAGGAAAAGGGACCTCTTGAAGAGATTCGGGTCGCTGAAGAGAATAAGGGAGGCGGAAGCCGACTCTTTGGCCGAGGTGGTACCGAAGAACGTCGCAGACGACCTGTACGCTGCGCTTCACAACTGACCGAGAGCCTCGATGGACCGTGTAGCAACCGATCATCCCCACGTTCTCGTGGTCACCGGCATGTCAGGAGCCGGACGTTCTTCGGCGGCGAAGATCCTCGAGGACCTCGGGTACACCGTCATCGACAACCTGCCGCCCCGTCTGCTGGTTCCGGCCGCCCAGTCCCACGAGCTTCCGACGGAACGCCACAAGCATCTTGCGGTGGTCATCGACTCCAGGGGCGGGCTTCCCATCGAGGAGCTGCAGAACGCGGTGAAGGAGCTCGGCAGGGAGGGGGTCATGACCCGGGTCGTCTTCCTCGACGCCGATGACGACGTCATTGTCACCAGGTACGAGGAGAACAAGCGTCCCCATCCGCTGGGCCGCCCCACGATCTCAGAGTCGATCAACGCCGAAAGGGAGCTGCTCGCCGATCTCCGGGAGGAGGCCGACGTGATAGTCGACACCTCTTCGCTCAACGTCCACGAGTTGAGGGACCGTCTCACCGCGCAATTCAGCGAAGAGGAGATGACGAGACCGATGCGAGTCTCCCTCCGCTCGTTCGGCTTCAAGCACGGGACCCCACGTGACACCGATCTTCTCTTCGATGTGCGATTCCTGCCCAATCCGCATTGGGTGCCCGAGCTCCGACCCCTCCGTGGAACCGACGAACGGGTGGCCGAATACGTGATGGGCGCCGACGGGGCGAAGGAGTTCGTGGACCGTATCGACGACCTCCTCGCCTTTCTCATCCCCCGATTCGAAGCCGAAGGCAAGTCCTATCTGGCAGTCAGCATCGGCTGCACCGGTGGTCATCATCGGTCGGTGGCCATCTCCGAGGAACTCGGGCGTCGACTGGAACAGCACGGGGTCAAAGCCAGTGTCCGTCACCGCGACATCGAGCGGTGAAACCACAAACCGAGACCGCCCTCGCCCCCCTTCTCCTCGATCCGGAAGGGCCGGTGGTGGTGGCCGTTGGGGGAGGGCATGGCCAGGCCGCCGCCCTCGAGGCGATCCAGTGTTACGCCGGCGACATCTCCGCCCTGGTCTCGGTGGGCGACGACGGTGGCTCCTCTGGCCGGCTCAGTGACTTGGGCATGCCACCCCCCGGTGACGTCCGACGTTGCCTGCTCGCCCTCACCCCCGAGCCCAGCCTCTGGTCCGAGCTCTTCTCCCATCGGTTCAAAAGGGGCGACGTCGCCGATCATTCGCTGGGCAACCTGATCCTCGCCGGGCTCACCGACCTCTTTGGTGACTTCGAATCGGCGGTGTTGACCGCCGAGCGGATGTTGGGGACTCTCGGATCGGTGATCCCCGTCGCCGATCACCCGATCACACTCGAGGCCACTATCGACGGTCGACGGGTGGTGGGGCAGAAGACCATCTCGGAGACTGCCGGGGACGTTTCGGAGCTTCACATCGAACCCAGGGACACAGCAGCGACCCATCGGGCGCTGGCCGCGGTGGCAGCGGCCGACCAGATCGTGATCGGCCCCGGCAGTCTCTACACGTCGATTCTCTCGGCGCTGAAGGTGAGCATGCTGGCCCAGGCGATCATGGGCGCAACATCGCAGCGGGTGTTCGTGATGAATCTGGTGACCCAGAACGGGGAGACGCTCGGCATGAACGGTGCGGATCATCTAGACGCACTGGCCAAACATGTCGGGGTCACCGGCCCCGGGATCGTGGTCGCACACCAGGGCTCGATTGCCCTGCCCGAAGACCACGAGCAGGTCGTCATCGAAACCGACGACGCTGCCCGCCACGGATGGAGGGTTGTCTTTGCAGATCTCGTCGACGAACAGGCAGACTGGCCCGAGCACGACCCGATGAAGTTGGGTCGAGTGCTGGAAAAGCTGGCGATCACCGAGGACTGAGCATGGCGCAATACCTGACCCTCGACGACGTCGAGGTCAATGACCTCGACGTCCTGGTCCGGTCC
>CAZRID010000323.1:0-3950 GCA_964600055.1 uncultured Acidimicrobiaceae bacterium | reverse complement strand
GCGGACGTCGTCTTTGGTGGCCTCGGCGAAGACCTGCTCGTTGACGCTGATCCGGTCCAACCGGTCGTAGGGGACCGGAGGCTCGCTTCAGCGAACATGCCTTGGGGAGGTTGGGGTCAGCGATGTCGTCGGGGGTGGCCACCGGTCGTGTGGCCGCCCGACACCGTCGCCTGTCGTCCTTACCGCGAAGGGACTCTGCGGGAGGACGTAGGACACGGCCCGAGGTGAACGCCCAGCGACAGGGCAGCGGGAGGCCGGCCTGAGCCGCCGCGCCAAACGAATGATCACAGGATGACAGGGTCCATCTCCATCATCACCCGCAACTATCCACCCGAGGAAGGAAAAGCAATGCCAGACCCCATCCATACCCAAGGCGGTACCTGAAATGGCCATCTCCGACAGCTCACGCGCCTCGCGCACAGACCCCTTTCAACGACACACGCACATGCAACAAGTTGCCACATGTCTACATGTAGACAGGTGAGGTTCTGATGGAACTCGACCGTGGCACGCTGGCCAGGATCGATCGCAAACTCCTGGCAGGCCTCGATCAGGACGAGACCTTTGTGATGGTGAGGGTGCCGGTGACAGGGGCGAAGTGGTCCACCTGGAAGCGGTATTGCGACGCAGCTGGCATGTCGATGGGTCGAGCCATCACGACGCTTATCGATCGGGAGCTCTTGAGCGTGTTTGGTGATTCGGCCGGCGACCAGATTCCTGTCTTCGCGGAGAGAGCTCGAGAGGAGCTGACGGCTCGAGAGGTGGGGGTGGCGGCTCGTGAGCGTAAGGTCGAGTCGTCCGAGGAGCGGCTGCGCCGCTGGGCTGAGCGGCTCCGACTCGCGGAGGGAGAGTTGGAAGCCAGGGAGCTCAAAGCTCAGCTCGCGTCCAGGCTGGTTCCACGTCCGACCGAGAAGAGCGTGAAGCCCGGCCGTAATGAACGGTGCCCATGCGGATCCGGTCTCAAGTACAAGCAATGCCACGGCCTTCTCGGCAGACTGCCAGGTAGCGCATAATGAAGCTTCTATGTCAAGGGGTGATTGCTGGTGGTCACGGTGGGTGGTTGGGTTGTCAAGGTGCGGTGGGGTTGGTGGACACGACAGGGGTGAGCCTCCCCCGTTTCTCCGGACTCATATTGTTTGGGGTCTGAGGACCTCATGAGAGGAGAAGTGGATGCCTGCTGCGAAACCGCTCGAGTTCAAGAGACGGGCCGTGGAGTTGGCCCGGGAAGGTGACAGGCCGGTGGCTGAGATCGCCCGGGATCTGGGGATCTCGGAGTCTGGGTTGCGCCGTTGGATGGCCCAGGCCGACGTCGACGAGGGGAAGAGGGAGGGTCTGAGTTCAGGCGAGAAACAGGAGCTGGTTCGGCTCCGCCGGGAGAACCGGGTCCTTCACATGGAGAACGAGATCCTGAAACGGGCTGCCGCCTATTTCGCCAAGGAGAACGTCCTCCCAAAATGATCTACACCTTCATCGCCGGCCACTGTTCGGATCTTCCTGTCGTGGCCTGCTGCCGGGCGTTGAAGGTGTCGGTCTCCGGGTTCTACGAATGGCAGCACCGTCGATGCAATCCTGCGGCGCGGACCATCGCCAACCGGGAGCTGACCGAGACGATCACCGAGACCTGGACCCGGTCTCGGGGCACCTACGGCAGTCCTCGCATCTGGGCCGAGCTCCGATTGGGTCAGGACATCCCGATCTCGAGGAAGCTGGTGGAACGGCTGATGCGCCAGGCCGGGATCGAAGGCGTTTACCGGCCTCGCCGCTGTTATGGCACCACGAAACGGGATCCTCACCGAACTCGGCGCAGAGGAAGACACAGTCACCGGCACACCCCAAGGTGGGATTCTCTCGCCGCTGTTGGCCAACATCGCCCTGTCGGGTCTGGACGATCATTTCGCCGAGACCTGGCAGACGGTGATGTCGACCGTCATGCGCCGTCGGACGCGACGGAAGAAGGGTCTGGGCTCGTGGCGGCTGGTCCGCTATGCGGACGATTTCGTCGTCATGGTGTCCGGCACCCAACGGCACGCCGAGACCTTGCATGATGAGGTGGCGGCGGTGTTGGCCCAGATGGGCCTCACCTTGGCCGCCGCCAAGACGAGAGTGGTCCACCTCGACGAGGGCTTCGACTTTCTGGGGTTCCGCATCCAGCGGCGCCGCAAGCGAGGCACCGACCAGTTCCACGTCTACACCTACCCGTCGAAGAAGGCCCTTGCGGCCATCAAGACGAAGGTGAGGAGACTGACAGCCAGGTCATCGCCGATACCACCCAGGGCTTTGTTGATGCGTATCAACGCGGTGTTGCGGGGATGGGCCAACTACTTCCGGCATGGAGTGTCCAAACGCACATTCAGTTACCTCGACTCGTTCGCCTGGCGACGAGTCGCCCACTGGCTGCGCAAACGACACCACGGCCAGTCGTGGAAGGTCATCCGCCGCCGGTTCATGCGAGGCTGGGACATCGTTATTGGTGGCGTGACGCTGCTCATGCCATCGACCATCACGGTGTCCCGCTACCACTACCGCGGCAACCGCATCCCCACACCCTGGGACACGACCCCAACCGCCGCATGAACGGCACGATCATGTGGAGAGCCGGATGCGTGGAAACATGCACGTCCGGTTCGGAGGGCGGGTCGGAGAAACGGACCGAGAGAAACCTCGACACCGCGCTCCGGCCCGACCCAACACCGAACACTCCTCGGTGGAGGGGAAGGTCTATCTGGCTGTCGTCATCGACGCCTGGTCTCGGCGGGTGATGGGCTGGTCCATCGCCGACCATCGCACCGAACTCGTCGTCGACGCTTTGAACATGGTGGCGGCGTAAACCCACTTCCGGTGAGGTGATCCATCATGCCGACCACGGATCTCAATACACCTCTTGGGCGTTCGGTCAGCGGCTCCGCGCCGCCGGACTGCTCGGGTCGATGGGCACCGTCGGAGACGCCCTGGACTATGCCATGGCCGAAAGCTTCTTCGGAACCCTCCAACTCGAACTACTCGACCGGAAGACCTGGACTACCCGACGGGAGCTAGCCCAAGGGATCTTCGAATACATGGAAGCCTTCTACAACCCCGAAAGGAGACACACCAAGATCAACTACCTGTCACCCATCGACTACGAAACCCGTCACCGCCCTGTGGTCGCGGTGGCATGATCAACACACCAAAAGCCTCCGGAAAACTGGGGGAGGCTCAGAGCCAGGAGAACCCTATCGCGTGGGAGGGTTGCTATATCTCGCTGCCGGGGTTGTAGTGGCTGCCTGTGGTTACACGATCGTCGTGTGGGGGTTCGTAGGAGGCTCATTCCGGCGGCTGTGGTGTCGTTGGTGAGTGTTATGCGCGGGCGTGCTCGTGACACGTTGCTGGAGTGGATCGAAGGCTTCAGCCCAGAGGCCATGGCGAGCGTCTGTCTTCAGCGGGCGATGATGGCTTGGAGGGTCTCTGCGAAGATGTCCGGGTGGTCCCAGCACGGAGCATGGCCGCTGTCCTCGATCACATGGTGCGGCCATCCGAATCTGGTATGTGCCGACTCGGCGATCCCCCCTTTCATCACTCTGTCGTCTCGGCCCTAGATGAGGGCCACCGTGACGTCGATGCCACCCAGTCCCGCTTCGACAGGGCCGACGCCCCTAGCGGGTTACCGGGACTTCTTTGTGGGGCTAGGGTTTTGAGGTGGAACACCGCGGCTTCATCCTGATTGCCGACATAACTGGCTACACGGCCTATCTGAGCGGGTCTGAGCTGGAGCATGCGCAAGGCACGTTGACCGATTTGCTTGAGCTTCTCGTCGAACATACCCGCTCTCCCCTTGTGGTTGCCCAACTGGAGGGCGACGCCGTTATGAGCTATGCCCTTGAGGCTGGTTTTGTTAGTGGCCAGACCTTCTTGGAGAGCATCGAGGAGACTTATGTGGCCTTTCGGCGGGCGATCGACTTGATGGTGTTGAA
>CAZRID010000322.1:0-3954 GCA_964600055.1 uncultured Acidimicrobiaceae bacterium | reverse complement strand
GGACAGCACTGGCGTGGAGCACCAACGAACCTCGCAGGCCCAGGAGAAAGGCGAGGCCGGTCCCGCTTACCAGGAGCGGCACCACATCAGGCCCGCCGTCAGGTTCAGGTCGGCACTCGAGGATGGTCTTTTCGGGGTTGATGAGCACGTCGCAGGTGCCATGGAACCGCAACAGGTAGCCGGCCCCGCTTTCTGTGGCCGTGTACCACCGTCGGTCGGAAGTAACCAACTCTGCCACGATTGAGCCCTCCTCAGGCTCAGCACCAACGGTCTGCTTGGGCCCAAGGTCGACCCGCACGTCATCCAACTGGCCCTGGACCCGATCTCCATCTAGCTCGACATCCGACTGGACCTGAAGGCCGTGGATCCGGTACTGGCTCTGTTCAGCGTTCGTCGCCATCGCTGCTCACCTCGAATCGCCCCAGCGGGAGATATCCATCCCGCCCGCCAAGGGCGACTCCGTCCATCTCGACCCAGGCGTGCGCCACGATGTCTCCGTCGCGACCCTGGACTCCTATGCGAAGCAGAGGATGCCGATCTCTCAGTACCCGACCAAGCATCAATGACTGGCGAAGACAGGTCCCTTCGGCAAAAGGCCAATGCCGCATCACCCGAATCACATTGGTGAGCCTGCGACGGTCATCGGCGTCTAGAGATCCTGGGATGCCTGGCCGCGAGGACGGATCATTCGACCAATTGAGTCGGACTCCCAGAACTCGTGCGAGAGCGGGTAGCCGAATCGTTCGAAGACCGATCTCGATGGTCGTGGCGAGTCCCAGCATTCGAACGATGGCGATGCGGTCGGCTAGCGGAAGTGCCCAGGCGCGGGACACGATTCGGCCAGCGCGCCTAATCGAGGGTTGACTCACGGGTTGTCAGTCCTCCAGTAGGAAGCCACGCCCACGGGCATCTTCGAGGAACGCCCGTACATCTGATGACGCCTGCTCGGCCGTGATGCCGTAGGTATCGACCAGCACCGCTTCGAGCTGCGAGGGGGTCGCATCGAGGGCCAGTTGCTCCCAGAGGGTGGCCCCGGACCCGTTGATGCGAAAATAAATCGATTTCCTGAGATCCAGCACGACGATTTCGGAATCGACCGTCTGCCAGACCAATTCGTCGGACCGAAGCTTCATAGGGCCCTCAGCATCCTGACATCCCCGAACACACCCTGAGACTGGTTCGTACCATAGCTGGGGTGACCAGCGACCCCTTTATGAGAATGACACCTCTGGAGCTGGCGGCAGGAGCCGTACTCGGTTTCGAGCCCGAATATGACAAACCACCCAGCGAGGGGCCTCCTCGGGGACCGATGGCGGCGCTTGAGGAGATCCTGCACGATGCGCTTGTGGGGTCGCCGTGTCTCATCGAGTTCTCGGGGGGCCGTGACTCGTCCGCCGTCCTTGCAGTTGCCTCTCATGTAGCCCGCCGGGAGGGACTCCCGCTCCCCATTCCGATCACACGTCTGTTCCCGGAGGCCCCCGACGCGAGCGAGGGCGATTGGCCAGAAGTGGTCATCCGACATCTGGGCCTCGAAGAGTGGGTGAAGGTTCAAGTTCGAGACGAACTCGATCTGCTCGGTCCGCTCGGAACCGAGGGTTTGAGGCGTCACGGAGTCTTGTGGCCGATCACCGTCCACACCAAGGTTCTGACATTCGAGTACGGCAGGGGTGGAACGATGGTTAGTGGGGAAGGGGGTGACGAGGTTTTCGGTCATCGGAGGATCACACCGTTGACAAAGATGCTGGCAGGTGCCCGTCCAAGACTGCGCGGTGTCAAGCCAGTTTTGGCTTCTATCTCACCACGTGCCATCCGGCGACTGGCGATCGAACGAGCGCTGAACCAACAGATGCTGCTGTACCGTTGGTTGCGGCCCGCGGCTCGCAGGTTGTTCATGGAATCCGTTTTAGCCGACGCTCTGGATGAACCCGTCGCTTGGTCCGCGAGCATCCGGACCTTACCAAGACGACGTGGTTGGAAAATCGGCAAGCACAACATGTCACTCATCGCAGAGGGTCAGGGAGTCCATTACGTACATCCACTGCTGGACGAGAGGTTTGTCGAGGCGTTTGCCATGACGAATCGCCGGCTGGGATATCCGAGCCGGACCCATGCGGTGCAAGCGTTATTTGGCCATCTCCTTCCGCCGGATCTGTTGACGCGCCGGGACAAGGCCAGCTTTATCGGTCCCCACGTCCATGATCACAGTCGCGCATTCATCGAACGATGGACGGGGAGCGGGGTCGATCCCGATCTGGTGGATCCGGACGAACTCAAGAAGGTGTGGACCGAACCGGCGCCACACGCCGGATCATTGCTGCTGCTTCAGCAGGCGAAGTTAAAAGAGATGACGCCGTAGACCGACGACTCTTGGAACGGTTAGCTAGACGAACCCGAGGAACGAACTAACCGGTGAATCTGAGATCTGCGAACGGGGTTCCCGCCGGGAAGGTGGCGTCGAGTATCGGTCCGGTGGGATCGAATTCGCGCGTCAACTCGGAGAGTGAACCGAGTTCGGTGATCCGAGGGGATTCGTAGGTTGCCATAGACACTCCTTAGCTCTACTTCCAAACAGAACCCTAGCACAGCGATAAGGCTTGGGGTTCCCCTTTGTATCGGAGGCTCCTTGGCCAGCCCAACGTCTTTTTTGGTGGCGATTAGGCTGTAAAGCCTCGGTTTGTACAGACCACGGTGGGGTCTTGGGGGGAGATTTGATTTGGACGAACCTGAATACATCGCCCGCCTCTTCCAGAATCTGACAGGTGGCGCCCCGGTCGCCGCGGCCTCGGCTCTGAGTCCGGTCCAAATCAGACTGGCGGCATATCACGGCCTCGTCGGACTCCTCAGCCACTCAGCCGATCCGGTGCTCCGGGACGCCGCGGTGATCCCATATCTCGAGCTGGCTGGGCGACAAAAACTGATGCGACGGCATCTGCGCCGCATCCTCGATCGGCTCCATGAGGCGGACATACCGGCCACCGTTCTCAAGGGACCATATATCGCCGAGTCGTATGCCCAGCCCGACGTTCGTACTTTTAGCGACATCGATCTGCTGGTTCCAGCGGCACGCTTGAGAGACGCTCTCGATGTCATGCGGGCCGATCCAAGCGTTACTGCGATCCCACCAAAGAAACCGCGGGCGGACAAACGCGATATCCCGATTCACGACCCGTCCGGATTGGTATTCAACCTGGATCTTCACTGGGATCTCTTCAGCTATACCCAATTGCTTGGATGCGCCGCCGGTGCCACCACGTGGGCATGGGAACGGGCGGTTCTCGATGCCGGTCATGACCTTGGTCCACTCTGGCATCTCCCGATGGAAGCCCGGCTCGCGTTTCTCAGCACGCACGCAGTTCTCGACCACCGCTTCCGCCTGATCCTCTTTCGCGACCTTGCCGAAGTCGCCCGCAATGACGTGAACTGGGATGCAGTCGTTGAATTCGGCAAACAGTGGAAGCTTCGCAGCTTCATCTATCTGGCTCTCCGCATAGCCACTCAGGTCGCTGACGCACCGGTTCCGGAGGCGACGCTTAGGGAGCTTCGGCCCGGAAGTCTTGTGATGGCGGTGGTGGAAGGCCTTCTAAAGCGGACAGACCTGGTCCACTTCGTCGGACATAGTCCCAAGGGTCTAAACCTGGCGATTGTCCTGCTTCACGATTCGGCAGGGGCCCGGCTTCGCCTGGCAGCGCGGGCGCCACTTGCGGCTCCCGAGTGGCTTCGGAGGGTTACGGCCGGAGATGAAACCGCCGGACACGAGCGGCGCCGTCAGCCGTGGAGAGTCCTTCATGTGCTCCCGGTCGATATCGCCCGGGGCGCTCAGACCTATGCCAAGGCGATGCGTGATTCGCTTGACAGCCCCGAGATACAGCATCGAACGGCAACAATCTTCCAATCAGAACCTGGATCTCTGGACGCCGACATCGATCTCGGAGTTGCCCGTGGGCTTGGACGGCG
>CAZRID010000321.1:0-3973 GCA_964600055.1 uncultured Acidimicrobiaceae bacterium | reverse complement strand
TCGGAAGCAGGACGCTCCGGACCACGTCGGTCACGCCCTCCTTGCTGAAGCGGAGCGGCTCGGCGCGGAGCACGGGTGAGTTGATGAGAAAGGCGCGTAGTGCGTCCGCACCCATCACATCGAAGATCTCATTGGGGTCGGGGTAGTTCTTGAGGCTCTTTGACATCTTTCGGCCATCGTCGGCGAGGATGAGACCGTTGACCACACAGTTCTCGAAGGCCGGCTTGTCGAAGAGAGCGGTGGAGAGGACGATCAGCGTGTAGAACCAGCCCCGGGTCTGGTCGAGGCCCTCGGCGATGAACTTCGCCGGGAAGGCCGCCTCGAAGCGATCGGTGTTCTCGAACGGGTAATGGAGCATCCCATATGGCATGGAGCCCGATTCGAACCACCCGTCCAACACCTCTGGGACCCGAATCATCGATCCGTCACACGAGGCGCAGGGCCAGCCGATCTCGTCGATCACGTGCTTGTGCAGGTCGTTCGGTCGCTGCCCGGAGAGTTGCTCGAGCTCATCGAGGGAGCCGATTGCCACCGTCTCCTCGCAGGAGGTGCACTCCCACACAGGGATGCACGACCCCCAGTATCGGTTGCGACTGACCGCCCAGTCCCGAGCGTTGGCCAGCCAGTTGCCAAAGCGACGGGTTCCCACGTAGTCGGGGACCCAGTGGATCGTGTCGTTGATCTCCACCATCCGGTCTTTGATCTCCTCGACCCTGACGAACCAGGTCGGGATCGCCTTGTAGATCAATGGAGTGCCGGTCCGCTCGCAAAACGGATAAGAGTGGGTGATACGGGTGGAATGGACGAGTTTGCCCGACTCCCTCAGCAACTGGATGAGGGTGGCGTCGGCCTCTTTCACGTTCTGACCGGCAACCTCGGGAACCTCCTCGGTGAAATCTCCCTCGGCGTCTACCGGGTCGACCAGTGAATCGATCCCTGCGTTCTTCAATGAGTAGAAGTCCGCTTCCCCATATGCAGGGGCCATGTGCACCAGCCCGGTTCCCTCGTGGACCGACACCTCGTCCGAAATGATGACCCGGAAAGCGCCGTGGTCACGCTCCACATCGAAGTAGTCGAATGGCGGCTCGTAGGAGGCACCGATCATCTCTGCTCCACGGGCGCCGGCAACCACCTGGTGATCCTCACCGAAAACGCTCGCTCCCCGCTCCCGGGCAATCCAGTAGTGGTCGCCGTTGTCGGCCACCCGTACGTACTCGTTGTCTTCTCCGACGGCCACCGCCAGGTTGGCGGGCAGGGTCCAGGGTGTGGTGGTCCAGATCAGGAGGAAGTCGCCCGCTTGGACCGGTCCCATGCCCTTCAGGACTTCGAGTCTGACCGTGATGGAAGGGTCCTCGACGTCGCGGTAGTCCTTGTTCGCCTCGAAGTTGGAAAGTGGTGTAGACGCCCCCCAGGAGTAGGGGAGAACCTTGAAGTCCTTGTAGACGAGGTTCTTGTCCCAGAGCTGTTTGAAGACCCACCACACCGACTCCATGAACTCGGGGTCCAGGGTCTTGTAGTCGTTCTCGAAGTCGACCCAGCGCCCGATCCTCTCGGTGAGCACCTCCCAATTCTCGGTATTGGCCTGGACCACACTCCGGGCGGCCTCGTTGAAGCGATCGACCCCGTAATCGGCGATCTGCTTGGGCCCGGATATCCCGAGCCTCTTCTCGACCTCCATTTCGATGGGAAGTCCGTGGGTGTCCCAGCCGAAGCGCCGCTCCACCCGATAGCCCCGCATCGTCCAATAGCGGGGGACCATGTCCTTGATCACCCCGGCGAGAAGGTTCCCGTAATGGGGGCTACCGGTGGGGAAGGGCGGCCCGTCGTAGAAGATGTACTCGTTGTCAGCCGGACGACGGAGAACCGACTCCTCGAATGCTTTGGTCTTGCGCCACAGGCTCAACACTCCCATCTCCATGGCCGGGATGTCCACACCTGGCTCCACCCGGGTGAAGCCGGCTCTACGGGCTGGCGAGTCTTTTCCGTTCGACGACATGGGAGCCGGGAATGGTAGGGCGCGATGGGTGGTGGGTGGTGGGTGGTCGGTAGCGTGGGGCGGTGCGTCAGTCACCGATCAGCACCCACCCGGATGGGGTCCTGGTCAGGGTGTGGGTCGTGCCACGGGCCTCGCGCTCGGAGATCACGGGATTGCACGACGGACGGGTCAGGATTCGGGTGATGGCGCCTCCCGAAGCAGGGCGAGCCAACCAAGATGTGATTCGGATCCTTACCGACCACCTCGGGGTGTCGGTCGAGCTGTTGAGCGGCGCGACGAGCAGGGACAAGCTGTTCCTGGCCCATGACATCGGAATTGAGGAGGCAGCCGCCAAACTGTCCCTTTAGGGGCCAAGCGTTGGTAGGGTTTCCGCCCTTTAGCAGGGGGATTGTTGTGCCACGACAACTCGCCAGGTCGACCGTCGAGAAGTTCAAGACGAGGCTCGAAGAGGAACGTGTGCGTCTGCAGGGGCTCAGCGACGACTACGAGCAAGAGCTCGAAGAGGCACGGCTCTCGGAGAGCTCGTCGGATCGAAGCCCCGATCCCGGGAACGCCGAGGCGAGCTCGACCAAGCTGGAGTATGCCAAGGAGCTCTCGATCGAACAGAACACGCTCGACCTACTCGGGAAGGTCGAGTGGGCCCTGGCCAAGATCGAAGACGGGACCTACGGGATATGCGAGAGCTGTGGCAAGTCGATACCGATGGCCCGTCTCGACGTCCTGCCTTACGCCACGCTCTGCGTCGACTGCGCGCGCAAGGCTTGATCCGCAGGTACTTTTTCGCCGGCGGTTTGGCCGCTGGAGTCGTCCTCATCGACGCCCTCACCAAGAGGTGGGCATCGATTGAGTTCTCCGATGGCCCGCTGGTGATCATCCCCGACTTCCTCGTGCTCACCTACACCGAGAATCCTGGCGCCGCCTTCTCGATGCTGCCGGATGCCGGGCCCTTCCTCGGCATTGCCGCGATCGCGGCCAGCGTCGGGCTGCTCTGGTCTCTGCGCAACGAGCACCCGCCCCTGGAGACCGTGGCTTTCGGGCTCATTATCGCCGGGGCGCTGGGGAATCTGGTCGACAGGATTTTTCGCGGCCCCGGCTTCCTCGATGGCAAAGTCATCGACTGGATCGACCTTTGGTGGATACCGACGTTCAACGTCGCCGACATGTCGATCACTATTGCGGTCGCTCTGCTACTCATACATTCGTGGCGGACACGCTGAAGTTCGAGGTGACCGAGGAGCTCGCCGGGGAACGGGTCGACAGGGCGCTGGCGACCCTTCTCGAGGTGAGCCGTGGCCAGGCCCGCGCCCTGCTCGACGAGGGGGTGCTCATCGACGGATCGCGAGCCAAACCAAGCGACCGAGTCCGCGCCGGGATGATTCTCGAGTCGCCCCCTCCCGTCGCCATCATCCAGCTCCAGCCCGAGCCTGTCGACTTCGACGTGATCTATGAGGACGACTCCCTCATCGTGGTCAACAAGCCACCGGGAATGGTGGTCCACCCCGGCGCCGGTAGGACCGAAGGGACCCTGGCCGCAGGGCTACTCCATCGTTTTCCCGACGTGGAAGGCGTGGGCGCACCGGGCCGTTGGGGCCTTGTGCATCGTCTCGACCGGGACACGTCCGGTGTGTTGCTCGTCGGGCGAAACCAACAGGCATTCGAGAAGCTCAGTTCGGAACTGGCCAAGCGGCGGATCGCCCGGATCTACACGGCCATGGTCCATGGGACCTTCGCCACTCAAACCGGGACCATCGATGCTCCGATCGGCCGCGACCCGGCCCGCCCCACCCGGAGGGCGGTGATCCCCGGCGGTAAGCCGGCCGTCACCCATTACGAGGTTCTCAGGGAGTACCCCGGGGCGGATGTCTCCCTGCTCGAGGTGAGACTGGAGACCGGTCGTACCCATCAGATTCGGGTGCACATGACGGCCATCGATCACCCGGTATTGGGTGACCGGCTGTACTCCACCACCAACAAGGC
>CAZRID010000320.1:0-3983 GCA_964600055.1 uncultured Acidimicrobiaceae bacterium | reverse complement strand
CCCGGTTTAGCCTGCCGTTGTGGATCGACGCATCTTCGGGCTGGAAAACGAGTACGGGGTCACGTGCACGCTGCGTGGCCAGAGACGACTGAGCCCGGACGAGGTCGCCCGTTATCTGTTCCGCCGGGTGGTGTCCTGGGGCCGCTCCTCGAACGTCTTCCTGGAGAACGGTGCACGTCTCTATCTCGATGTCGGATCCCATCCCGAGTTTGCCACTCCCGAATGTGACAACCTCGAAGACGTGGTGGCCCATGACAAGGCGGGGGAGCGGATCCTCGAAGGTCTGGTGCGTGGGGCAGAAGAGCGACTCGAGGAGGAGGGGATCAGGGGCGAGATCTACGTCTTCAAGAACAACACCGACAGCGCAGGCAACTCGTATGGGTGTCACGAGAACTACCTCGTCTCGAGGCACAAGGACTTTCATCGGACCGTCGACGTCCTGATCCCTTTCCTTGTGACGAGGCAGATCTTTCTCGGCGCCGGCAAGCTCACTCAGACCCCGAGGGGGACAGCCTTTTCGATCGCACAGCGGGCCGATCACATCTGGGAGGGCGTCTCGTCGGCCACTACGCGGTCGAGGCCGATCATCAACACCAGGGACGAGCCACACGCCGACGCCGAGCGATACCGCCGTCTCCATGTCATTGCCGGTGACTCGAACATGTCGGAGTACGCAACGTTCGTCAAGGTGGGGACCATGGTGGCCCTGCTCCAGATGATCGAGCGTGATGTCGTTTTTCGAGATCTCTCGCTGGAGAACCCGATCCGGGCCATCCGCGAGGTGTCTCACGACATCACCTGCCGGCGAAAGATCAAGCTCGCCAATGGCCGTGAGTTGTCCGCCCTCGACATCCAATGGGAGTACTTGGACCGGGCGATGAGGTTCGCCAGGAGCCCCGGTTTCCCACCCGAGGTGCAGGGCGCCATCGAACGTTGGGAGCACCTGCTCACCGGTCTGGAGAAGGATCCAATGACCCTCGACCGGGAGGTCGACTGGGTGATCAAATACCGTCTCCTCGAGCGCTACTCGGGCCGGCGCGGGCTGCCCATGTCCGATCCCCGGATGTCGATGATGGATCTCAGCTATCACGACGTCGACCGGAGCCGGGGTCTCTACTACCTGCTCGAGGCCAAGGGAATGGTCGACCGGGTGGTCACCGACGAGAAAGTAGCCCTCGCAGTGCGACAACCACCTCAGACGACGAGGGCGCGTCTCCGCGGTGCCTTCATCAAGGCGGCGAAGGCCAAGAAACGGGACTTCACCGTTGACTGGGTCCATCTCAAGCTCAACGACCAGGCACAGAGGACCGTCATGTGCAAGGACCCTTTCAAAGCCCACGACGAACGGGTAGAGAAGCTCATAGAAAGCCTCTAGCCGCAAGATCCCCCCTCCCGGCTTCGCCGTACTCCCCCCTTCGGGGGGAGAAACAGAAGCTTCTGTCCCTCCCAGGGTGTAGTCAGTCCTGGATGGCACGACCCGAGCACACCGCGCTGGCAGCAAGCCGTGCCCACGAGATGAGGAACTCGATGACCGTGAGTGAAGCTCGACTCTGGCGTGGGATCAGCAATAAGGCCACCGGAGCCCGTTTTCGACGGCAGGTCCCGATTGGCCATTGGATCGCGGACTTCGCAGCCTTGAAACCGAGACTCGTGGTCGAGGTGGACGATCTTTCGCACGAGTTCAGAGACGAGGCTCACAGAACCCGCTTCTTCGAGTCGAAGGGCTTTGCGGTGCTTCGGTTCACCAATCAGCAGATAGCTCAGGAATTTCCGGAGGCCGTGAGCACGATCGAGAATTGGATCGCCTACATCCGAAAACACGGCGTCCCACCGGAGTAAGTCTGCGAAGATCCCCCCTCCCGGCTTCGCCGTACTCCCCCCTTCGGGGGGAGAAACAGAAGCCACGGTTCCTACATACCGCGTGGCCCAGATCCCCTTCGGGGGGAGAAGTGGAGGGCCGGAGGGGGACATCCTCGCCACCCGTGGGCCGGATCCCCTTCCCCGCTGCGGGGAGACAACTGGCACAATCCTTCTTGATGCAGAACGTTGTCGAGAGGGTGATCAACCTTCTCATCTATCTACTTGATTCGCCGATGCCGGTCACTGCGGACGATGTCCGTCGCACCGTTCTCGGGTATGGGGATCAGAGTGACGACGCGTTCCACCGGATGTTCGAGCGGGACAAGGACCTCCTGCGCCGGCTCGGAGTGCCTCTGGAGATGAAGGCGCTGGATGCCTGGGAGGTGGATTTTGGGTACACCGTCGACCCCGAGAAGTACGCCATCCCTGACCCCAAGCTCACCGAGGAGGAGCGGGTGGCCCTCTCGGTCGCGGCGCGCATGGTCCGACTCGGTGGCGCCAATGCCGGTCTCGAAGGCCTGCTCAAGCTGGGCGGGGTGGCGCCTGGCGTGGGTATCGAGCCACTGGGTGCAGATCTCGGGGCAGAGGCCACCCTGCTCGGAGACCTGTTCCTGGCCGTGACCGAGCGTCGGAAGCTCCAGTTCACCTACGGGGGCTCGAAGAGGCATCTCGAGCCTTACGGAATCGCCCATCGACGTGGCCACTGGTACGTGGTGGGCCAGACGGCGGACGGGGAACGTGTCTATCGGGTCGATCGCATGTCCGGCCTCGAGGTCGGCAGCGACCGCGAAGCCTTCAAGCGACCGAGGCGCTTCGATGTCAAGAAGGCCATGAGCAACCATCCCTGGGAGGCCGGGCCCGATGAGGTGGTCCCGGCCATTGTGAGGTTCGACCCGGAGGTCTCGTGGTGGGCAGCGCGCACACTCGGGGTGGAAGCGCCCGTCGGCGAGCCGTTGCAGCAGGAGTTGCCGGTGGCCAACCGCGACGCCTTCATCGGCTGGGTCCTGAGCTTCGGGGCTTCTGCCGAAGTCCTGGGCCCGGAGGATCTGAGACTCCAGATCCGGGAGCGGGTCGAGGCGGCGCTGGAGAACTCGGGATGACCAGCGATCGCACGGCTTCCCGTCTCTCCCGGATCCTCGCCCTCATCCCGTACGTGCTCTCCAAGGACGGGGTGCCGGTCAGCGAGATACTCGAGCGGTTCGGTTACAGCGAGGCGCAGCTCACCAAGGATCTCAACACCGTGTTCTTCTGCGGGCTGCCGGGATACACACCGGGTGACCTCATGGAGGCGTACATCGACGGCGACGAGGTGATCATCGACGCCGCCGACTACTTCGCCCGGGCGCCTCGACTCACCTCCACTGAGGCACTTGGATTGATGGCCGCCGGGATGGCGATCGTGGGCTCCGGGCAGGGGTCCCCGGAGTTGGAGAAGGCAGTGGCGAAGCTGACCAAGGCTCTCCTCCCAGACGCCGGCACTTCCATCTCGGTCGACGTCTCCGGAGAGTCCCAAGCGCTCGCCCAACTCAAGTCGGCGGCAGCCAATCAGTCTGTAGTCCGCATCACGTATCGGTCACTCAGCCGGGAGACGGAGACCGTGCGGGAGATCGAGCCGTGGGCCGTGTTCACGACGCTGGGCAATTGGTATGTCCAGGCGTTCTGCCGGATGGTGGAAGCCGAGCGGGTGTTCCGGGTCGATCGAATCCGCGAGTCCGAGGTCCTCGACCAGCATTTCGAGCGTCCCGACGGGCTCCCCGAGCCCGGTGTCGGGTACTCGCCATCGGACGAGGACCTGGTGGCCAGGATTCTCCTGTCTCCCAGGGCGACGTGGGTGCTCGACTACTACCCGGTCGATGTCCTGAAGGAGACGAAGAAAGGGACCGAGATCCGGTTCTCTTCCCCGGACGCCGAGATCCCGGCCCGTCTCCTCCTCCGTCTGGGCGGGGAGGCCGTGCTGCTCGAAGGTGACGAAGTGCGCTCCCGGGTCAGGTCCATAGGCGATCAACTCCGCGAGATGTACCAATAGGGCCGACGACCTAGTTGGTCGGGCTTCAGATTCAGAACCCACCTGCCGATCACTCATCTTGTTATGGGAGACCGGAGAACAGGGATGACGACCATCA
>CAZRID010000319.1:0-3988 GCA_964600055.1 uncultured Acidimicrobiaceae bacterium | reverse complement strand
CCGGGCGCTCAGCGGTAGCGGTCATTCGTTGCTCTCCAACCATACGATCAAGTCGTCGATCTCCTGCTCGGTCAGGGCCAGGTCCGGCATGAAGCTGCCCGGCTTGGTGTTCGGCGGGTCGGCGAGCCACTCCTTGAGGGCGTCCGGCCGACTCTGACCCTCCTCGGGGAGGATGGCCCCGGCAAAGGTGTTGCGTGAGGCGAAATGAGTGAGCTCGGGGCCATGGAATGCCTCGGCGGCGATGATGTTCGAGGCGGCGTCATCGTCAAAGCGCACGGTGTGGCACTGGGTGCATCCCTTGGCGACGAACACCTGATACCCGTCGTACTCCGGGGTTCCCTCCTCCGGCAACGCTGCAGGAGTCTGCTGCGCCTCGAGCCAGGCCTCGTACTCGGCCGGGGCCAGAGCCAGGACCCTCGCCCGCATCAGGGAATGAGAAAGCCCGCAGAACTCGGCACAGTGGCCCCAGAACTCGCCGGGCTCATCGGCCTGGAGACGCAACAACGTGGTCTGGCCCGGTATCAGATAGCGCTTTCCGTTCAGCGCCGGGATCCAGAAGTTGTGGATCACATCGACGGAGGTCATCTGGGCGCACACCTCCTGGCCTGCCGGGATGACCATGACGTTGGCGGTGGCGATGTCGGCGTCCGGGTAGTGGTACTCGAACCACCACTGGTGGCCGATCACGTCGATCTGGATCGCGTCGGCGCCGCATTCGGTCAGGTCGAAGATGGCGGCTGTGCTCGGCACCGCAACTCCCGCCAGGATCAAGGCGGGGACGATGGTCCATAGGACTTCGAGCTTGGGGCTGCCGTGTAGCTGTCGGGCTTCCTTGGCCCCCTCGCGATCCCTGAACAGGAAGATCGCCACCAGGATCGCCCCCTGGACGAGGACGAACACCGCCACCGCGATCCAGAAAACGGGCCAGAAAAGCCCATTGATCCGCGCTGCGAACGGGCCGGCCGGCTCGAATGTGGTGAGTGACGCATCCTCGATCTCGATCAGCGAGCAGGCGCCGAGAAGAAGCGCGGTGCCGATGATCGCGCCCATGCGCATGAGTCGGTGACGAGTCCGGGCCATCGGCTCAGCATCATAAGGATTCTCCAAACCGGCGACCAACTTGGTGTTCGAAGCCGTCAACTACGGTGCCACGGCGTCGATGGCGGCGGTCAACTCGGTGTCGGAGGCGGCGCCCTCGAAGGCTGCCGTCACATCGCCCGAGTCATCGACGACGAAGACCCAGGGCTCCGAGGGCAGACCCCACTCGGTCGTGGCCGGCACGGTGGTGAGGTCTTCCGTCGACTCGACCTGCAGATCCTCGTAGATCTCCACGTGCACGAAATCGATCCCCTCGTAGCCGGTGCGGAGCGCCTTGACCTGGTCGAGGAGGGGGCCGCAGGTGGCCGAGGTGCAAAAGCCAGGTGTGGCGAACACGATCACAGCCGGTGTCCCGTCGCTGACGGCTTCGGCGACAGTCATCTCATACATCGCCGGATCTGGATCGGGATCCGAAGTGATGATCGAAAGGTTCGGGAACTCGGCGGAGGTCCTGGTCTCCGAGGCCGGGGCCTTCTCTCCGGCCTCGATCAGGGGTGAGTCATCGAAGGCGACGAAGCCAACCGGGCCGGCGGTGGCGAAGCCCTCGGCGTCGATTGTGGCCTGATAGGTGGCCGCCTCGGGAATGTCGGCCATGGCCACATACAGGCCCCGCACGTCGGGAACGGTCCAAACGAACTCCATGGAATAGGTGTCGAGGGGCGAGCCGTTCTCGTCCCGGATGGTCACGGTGGCCGCACGATCGGGAGCAGCGAGGAACTGGTCGGTCTCAGGGTCGATGATGGCGAACATGATCCGCTGGGTCCCGACCCCGATGGCCCCGTTGCTCGAGGCGACGATGGCAAACGGAGCGACCTCATCCGACCCGCATGCGCCGAGCAATAGTGCCATTGACACGATGGCAAGCACGATCCGCCTCATCGGAGGATCACATCCAGCATCACGGCGGCGAACAGAGCCGACAGGTACACGGTCGATGTGGTGAAGAGCCGCATCGCATCCTCGGGTCGACGATAGACCCGCCAAGTGTCCCGCAGGAACCATGCCCCGAGACCGAGGGCAGCTGCCAGATATACCCAGCGCATCCCGGCGACCGGGACGAGGAGGAGGCTCACGGCAACCATGAGCCCGGTGTAAAGCACCATCTTGCGGGTCGTCGCCTCGACACCGGCCACCACCGGGAGCATGGGAACCCCGGCCCTCGCGTAGTCCTCGCGATACCGGATCGCCAACGCCCAGAAATGCGGTGGTGTCCAGTAGAAGACGATCAGGAAGAGAACCCATGCCGGCAGACCCACAGTCTCGGTTACGGCAGCCCACCCAACCAGGGCTGGAGCGGCCCCGGCCGCCCCACCGACAACGATGTTCTGGACGCTGTTCCGCTTCAGCCCGAGGGTGTAGACGAACACATAGAAGAGAAGCGCTGCGGTCGAGATGATGGCCGCCAGCAGATTGGACGTGACCCATAGCCATGCGAAGCCGGCCAGCCCGAGAAACACGCCGAAGACGAGGGCGTTGCGAGGAGCGATCTCGTGACGGGCAAGGGGTCTTTCCCTGGTTCGTTTCATGACCTCGTCGATGTCCCGGTCGACATAGTTGTTGAGGGTGTTGGCGCCACCAGCCGAGAGTGAGCCGCCGATCAACGTGGCCACTACCAGCCAGGTCCCCGGCCATCCACCAGCGGCAAGCACCATCGCCGGCACGGTCGTTATCAGCAACAACTCGATGATTCGGGGCTTGGTCAGCGCGAAGTAGGCGGCGACTCGCGAACGCGACTTACTCGAGGCAAGGGAAGGGTCGGTTATCACAGGGATCACCGCGTCGAATCCCTCACTCGACATTGATCTCCTCCTCGGGCTCGCCACTCTCTTCCTTCGCCTTTGCGGCCTTCTTCGCCTTCCGCTCCGCCCAGCGAAGGGCAACGATGGCAAGAAGGGCGGGTAGAACAAAAACCCCGACCTCGTCGATACCCCAGTAGTGAGCAAAGATGAACATCAGCCTGAAAGGATCAGAAGACCAAGTGTCGTCAGGGCAACCATAAGGAGAAGCATCGCGTATTGAGAACGGACCGCCTCCCGCCCGAAGTCGGTAAGGGCCCGATCGTGGGCCAAGACCACTCCCAGGACGTGACCGGTGACGATGACGGCGACCTGGATGTACCAGATCGGCTCCGAAGCGGTGATGAAGAAGTCGACCCTGCGATCGGCAGTCCCAAACAGATCCCAACCCATGGCGAACGGGTCGGACACGGCGGCGATCAGTTGCTGGCCCTCGAAAAAGATCAGTGTCAGGTAGTGCGCAACGGCATAGGCCAGCGCGATCGGTACCAGAGCGTGGGCGAATCGACGGGCAACCCTCGCCGCGGTCCAGCCTCCGCCGACCATCCGAGCCGCCACCGCCGAGGCCAGCCAATAGGCGAGCCCGATGACGAGCACCGTCGCCACCAACAAAACGGTTTGACCCAGAGTCGTCTGGGCATAATCACCGAAGATGGAGCGAAACCATGTGGTTGCCGAGGCGCCGTCGTATGACACGGTGCCGATGGCGATGACCACAAAGGCGGCGAGTCCCTTCCACTCGGGAATCACAGTCAGGGCACGAAGCCAGCCCCGCCAGATGAGACGGCCGTCCTCTCGACGTCCCAACGGTGAGATGGAAGAGATCAGGCGGTTGTATGGAGTGAACGCGTCAAAGACCGCCAAGCCCGTCTCCCGCCCGGCAGTGGCCATGACGGCCATCATCGACAGCGTGTAGACCAAGGCCGCGGCGGCCAATGTGATAGGTGATCCGGAGTTTGGATTCACCAATTCCAGCCAAGTGAATGCCACGATTACGACGCCGGCCGGCCAGATTCCCACCCGATCGATAACCCAAAGCCTCTCACCTCTGCCGATCCGGAGCACCCGGCCCAGAGTGCGCCAGGGGTTGAGAT
>CAZRID010000318.1:0-3991 GCA_964600055.1 uncultured Acidimicrobiaceae bacterium | reverse complement strand
GAGGCCAGGTCCAGCGCTCCGCCGCGGCCCGGATGCTGGCCACCGAGGCCGAGCTTCTGGTGTTCGACGATCTCTCGTCCGCCCTCGATGTCCACACCGAGACCGAGCTGTGGCGGCGTCTCCTGGCACAACGAGAGGTCACCTGCATCGTGGTTTCCCACCGCAGGGCGGCACTGCGGAGGGCCGATCAGATCATCGTCATGGATCGGGGGAGGGTGGTGGACCGAGGTGGGCTGGCCGATCTGTTGGAGCGGTCGGACCTGATGCGGTCGTTGTGGGCCGAGGCCGGAGAGCCCACCTGACCCGGTCAGCAGATCACGACCGCATCTGCAGTGTCGTCTACGTGGCCGGCGCCATCATCGGCGAGCTGGTTCCCGGACGGCTGAAGGCGGCGACGATCCTGATCAGGCCGATCATGATCATCCAGACCCCGGCCAGGACGGCGACCACGAGCAACGTGATCCCGGGCCACACGATGGCGATCACTCCGGCGGCGATGGAGAGAAGACCGGATAACAGCTCCCATCCCCAACCCCTACCCCGCTCGACCACGGATTCGATCGCTTCCACCAGACCCCCGACGGCCCAGAAGACGGAGAGCACGATCACCACTGCTCCCAGGTTGCGCAGCGGCTGCAGGAAGAGTGAAGTCCCGGCAAGAAGTGCAAGCACACCGAGGATCACGGCCAGGACCCGGCCCTGGCCGGTCTGGAACGCATTGACCATGAGCAGGATGCCCCAGATGAGGAGATCGACCCCGAGCAGAGCGATGAGGACCAATATGGTCATGCCCGGCCAGACCAGTGCCGCCACGCCTGCAAGGACCGAAAGGATACCGAACAGGATCAGTGCCCATTTCGGCCATCCGAAGGCAGAAGCGACATCAACGATCGCAGTAGTCATCAGAACCTCACTAGTTGTATGGGTTTCGGAAGCTAGTAGTCAATCGAGTGGGGCACATCCCGGCGGGCGATCTCTACTGTGCTCCCCCCATGGCCCACGTCCATCAGATCAACGTCTCCAACGGTGGGGTACCCAAGCTGCCGGTCCACGACGCGGTCATCGACGAGTCCGGCGTGGTCGGTGACACCCAGGCCGATCGGGTCCACCACGGTCACCCGGACCAGGCACTGTGCCTCTACTCGCTCGAGGTCATTGAGGTGCTTCAAGGCGAAGGTCACCCGATCGCACCCGGATCGGCGGGCGAGAACCTGACCCTGACCGGTCTCGACTGGGCTGGGCTCGAGCCCGGTGCCAGGCTTCGAATCGGCCCCCAGGTCGAGATCGAGGTGACCGGCCACACCACGCCATGTGACAAGAACGCAGGCTGGTTCATCGACGGCGACTTCACGAGGATGTCCCAACGAAGGCACCCCGGATCATCCCGGATGTATGCCCGCGTCCTCCGCGGTGGAACGGTCAAGAGCGGAGACGAGGTAGAGCTGGTCCCGTAGACACCCCCCTCGCTCGACCTACGGTCGAACTCCCCAAGACCCCCTCCCCCCTTCGGGGTACTCCCCCTACGGGGGAGAAACAGACCACCGTTTCCTCCCCCGGAGCGGAGGGGGAGGTGGCCCGCAAGGGCCGGAGGGGGTTCTTCGGTCGCTAGGTCCCCAGGCGCTTGTCGAGCAGGTGGAGAGTCATGGCCCAGGCCTCGTCGAAGGCATCGGGGTCGAAGGTGTCCCCGTCGGGATCGGCGAACCCGTGACGTGTCCCGGGGTGACGAACGACATCGACATCCAGGTTCTCGAGACGCATGGTGGCCTCCATGAAGGCTGCCTCGTCGTCACTCACGAAGTCGTCTTCCTCGGCCAGCTGGATCAGATAGGAGGCCTTGGCCCCGGCGAAGTCGATCTGCTGACTCCCGTAGAAGGAGACAGCGGCGCCGACCAGATCCGCCAAGCGCACAGAAGCCCAAAGAGCGAGGGAGCCACCCATCCCGAACCCCACCATTCCGATCGTCCCCTCGGTCGACTTCTCGTGGAGGAGCTTGGCCGATGAGAGGACGAGTGATGCAAGCCGATTGGGGTCTGCGTTGCCCAGATGATCGAGGGCGTCCTGCTCAGAAGCGGGCAACTCACCAAAGTTGATGTCCGGGGCGAGGACGGTGTAACCGTGGTCAGCGAGGTCGTCGCAGAGACTCTTCACGGAAGGTGTCAGACCCCAGAAAGAGTGGAGAACTAGGACACCCGGGCCTGGCCCACGGTCTCCCGAGATGAAGTAGGCGAGGTCACGAACCACGACCCGAACCTACCGGGCCTACGCTGATACCGATGACCTCGGCGGTCGCTCCACTCCGATATGGCTCGTTTCGCACGCTCTGGGTGGCGTCGATGCTATCGGCGTTTGGGACCTTCATCCAGAGCCTCGCCTCGGCCCAGCTGATGCTCGACCTGACAGGGTCCAATACGTGGGTGGGGCTGATGGTGGCATCGACCTCGTTGCCCCTTCTCTTCTTCGCCCTTGCTGCCGGTGCCCTCGCCGATATGTTCGACCGCACCAAGCTGATGCTCCTCGCCCAGGGGATCATGGGTGGCTCGGCACTGGCGATGGCGTTCTTCACCGCCATCGGATCGATCACCCCGGGCCTGCTGCTCGGGCTGGGCTTCGTCCTTGGGATCGGTGTCGCCCTCAACCTTCCTACATGGCAGGCGCTCCTCCCCGAGATGGTGCCACGCGGGATGATCGCCTCCGCAGTCGCCCTCCAGTCGGCGGCATTCAACGTGGCAAGGGCGATCGGTCCCGCCCTCGGTGGATTCGTGTACGCCGCGTTCGGGGCGGCCGTCGGGTTCGGGATCAACGCCCTTACCTATGGGTTCGTGATCGCTGCCGTCCTGATGGTTCGGGACACGTTCGAGAAGCGGGCGCGGGATACGACGTCGCTGGGAACAGCGATCCTCCTCGGTCTCCGCTACGCGCGGTTCACCCCGCTGTTCCGAAGACTTCTCCTGCTGGTCTCGCTTTTCGCCATCACCTCTGCCGTTGTGCAGTCCGTGCTGCCGGGGCACAACGTGGCCATAGGCGGCGACCCCACCACTCTGGGATTCCTGTACGGAGCGATGGGCGTCGGGGCCCTGGTCGGGGCCTTCATCCGACAGCGTTTCATCGATCGATTCCGCACCCGGGCGCCGATGCTGACGATCAGCCTCTTCGGGCTGGTCGGAATCGGGATCGGTCTCGCACCCAACCCGACCGTGGCCGCGTTCTTCATGTTCCTCTCCGGGGCCTTCTGGGTCCTCACTCTGACCAATCTCAACGCCACTGCCCAGCTCATGGCGCCGGAGTGGATCCGGGGACGGGCCATGTCCCTGTACAGCTTCGCCTTCCTCGGCATCCTCCCCATCGGATCGATCATCTCGGGGGTCCTCGCCGACGCGGTGGGGACCGGCCCCGCCATCGTCATCCTTTGCTCGGCGTCGGTGCTGCTCGGTGTCCTGGTGCCACTCTTCGGCATCCCGAGCCTGGACGAGATCGAGTCACCCGAGTACAGCGAAGAGCGAGTTGCCCCACCCCACGAAGAAACGGTCGAGGGTGGCCCCGTGCTGATCCTGAACACGTGGAAGATCGACGAAGCCGACTTCAACGAGTTCACTTCGGTGATGAACATGGTCCGATTGGTCCGGCTGCGGACCGGCGCCTACCGGTGGCGCCTCCTTCGCAACGTCAGCGACCCGACACGTCTCACCGAGTTGTTCGCGGTCGGCTCATGGGATGAGCATCTGGCGCAGCACGGTCGCATCGACGATGCCTCCGCAGCGGTGATATCGCGGGCCAGAGCCTTCGACCGGGCCGAGGGCCCCGTCACCCGCCACCTGATCTCCGTCGATGTAGAGGATCCCCCGGGCTTCGATGAGTTGGTGATCACCCACGAGGAGATGCACAGAACCGACGGCTCGATTCCAACGATGGCCGACGAGGACACGGACTGATCGAAGACCCCCCTCCCCCCTTCGGGGTACTCCCCAGGGATAATGGGGGTGGCTGGTTCCGG
>CAZRID010000317.1:0-4001 GCA_964600055.1 uncultured Acidimicrobiaceae bacterium | reverse complement strand
ACCGTCCCCTGGCCGAACGGCAGCTGGTCCGCAGAAAGACCTACGCCATCGACGAGCTGACCCACGACGAGGCCGTATTCGAGATGGAGCAACTCGACTACGACTTCCATCTATTCAGAGACCTCACCAGCGGCCAGGATGCGCTCATCGAGCGAGACGGAGAAGCCAGCTACCGCCTCACCCGGCTCCTTGCCAGCGACGCAGAGCTTGGTCCGACCCGCGCCAGGACCGTGCTGTCATCGCATCCGGTGCCGGCGCTCAGCGTCGAAGAGGCGATCAGCCGGCTCGAGGCCAGCGGCCAGCGGTACCTCTTTTACGCCAGCACAACCGACCACCGGGGCAACGTCGTCTACCACCGGTACGACGGCCATTACGGCCTGATCGCCCCGGTGTGATCTCGAAGAGCCGTGTCGCGTCGATCGACGTCTTCCGTCTTGCGGACTAGGGCTGCTGGCGCATGGTCGCCGGTCGGTCCCTCTGTTCCACCACCCGGCCGTGAGCCAGCTCGAGTTCGACGAGACTGGTCCGACCCTCCAGGCTCAGCTCCACGGCAACGACACCGTCCCGGCCGCCGAGGACCCTCGCCTGAGGCGTCGACCCCGAGAGTCGTGCACTCATGTGCTCGATGATGGCGTCACGACCGACCACACGCTTTCGTCCATCATGGAGGACGGCCTCAGGGGCGTACAGCAGGCGCAGAGTCGAAAGGTCGCCGAGGTTGATCAGACGGACCCACTCGTCGACGAGTTCTATCGGCCTGCCCTCGTAGGCGGGGTCGACACCGGGCCGGTCGTCTGTCAGCGGATGATGGCCTTTCTCATCGGGATGATGGGCCCCGGCCAGGTCTCCGAAGCGATGCTGGTGGGCTCCGACACGTGTCCCCCGGCGGAGAGTCACATTCACCGCCCACCTCACCCCCTCATGACGCACGATGTCGAAATGCACTGGAGCGTTCGGGACACGTGCCGACGTGTCGATGCCGGAACTCCTTACCGGATACTCACGGCCATCACGACGGATCAGCCCTTCTCCGGTCTGATCGTCGAACCAGACGAGGGTGCCTTGGGGCATGACCCGATCGTTCTCTTCTTCGACGAGTAGCAGTAGAGGAGAACGTCCCAATCGTGTCGGTGGCTCACACCGCTGCCCCGACCCAGCGCCCCAGGCTCACGGGCAGGGCCGGCTCGATCACCACACCGTCGCCGCCGCAGTAAGGACAGGATTCCAGGCGGTCCCCGGTGTACTCGTGACCGCAGTCCCCGCAACGCAGAACATCCAAAGCCTGCTCCCAGATGACATGCGCGTCCCCTAGCGGAGTGTCTCCGGTCAGGGTCTCCCAGACCCGCGCTGCATCCTCCTGGTCGACCCCTGGCCCCAGGGCGATCTCGACCTCCCCGACGGACTCTCCGTCCGCCAATCTTTGTAGGGTCTGCAGGGCCTCGGCCATCAGTTCCTGTTCGTGCATATTCTTCTCGCCGATCTCTGTCTTCATCATCATTCACAGAGCCAGGATGGGTAGGGCATTTCGGCCCAAGGAGACACATCGTCGGCGGAACGTCTGAATGGCTCGAGCCGTGAGCTCTCTGCGCCCGATCGAGCCCGTTGCGATCATCGTCGCATTGCCAGATCATCCAGCGGCCGACGGTTATGGAGTCGGTCGATCCCATCGGCTAGGAGCGGAGCGATCGACACGACTTCGAGTGGCACGTCGGGGATGGGTTGAGCAGCCAGGCTGTCGGTGATCAGCACCCGTTGCCTCCTCCGGAGAGGTCAGGGGCCAGCCTTTTCATGCGGGCGGTTACCTCGGCCACCGAGGCGAACGTCTCGGCCTCCGCTGGGACGACGCCGTCGATAATACCCTCCATGTACCTTTCGATAGTGAAAAGGGGAGTCCGCAATTCGGTGGGAGCGATCGGCGATGCCATGAAGTGGCCGGAAGTCCCGACTGGTTGGGACTTCCGGCCCTAGCAACAAACCCGGGTTGCCTCGGACACTGTGTGGTAGCAGTCATGATCGTTGTCGGCCACCCGGGCTTCGAAGTGGCCCTGGTGGTCATGCCATTTCAAGGAGGACCTGATGAAGACCCGGCTGACTATTGGCGCAGCTCTGGTTCTGTTCCTGGTCGCCTGCGACGGCGGGGGGACGGCTACCACATCCGCCGCAGAGACCACGACGATCGCGACGACCGCGACCACCACCGCGCCAGAAGTGACCACCACGGTGATGGAAGCGACCACCACGGTGATGGAGGACGAGGAGGGTCCCGCACGAACGTTGGAGGCCCCCCCGGCCTCCATCACCGTCGACGGCGATCCCGCCGATTGGGACGGGATTGCGAGTCTTGATCTCACCCTGGAGGCCATCGAGGGTGAGGATGTCGAGCCGCTGGCGGCGACCGTCCAGGTGGCCCACGACGACGAGTTCGTCTATGCGCTGTTCCGGGTCGAGGACGATTACAACTGGAACCCCGAGGATGCGTTTCTTTCGGCCGCGTCGGCGGTCATGTGGCGGGTCGATGCTGAGGCCGGAGAGCACATGGGGGCCGAGGAGCCGGACCGTGAGACCAGTCTCGGCATGGTGGACATCTGGCACTGGGAACTCGAGTGCGCCGCCGGCGTAGAGAGCGGTGGGGTAGCGGCGGGTCCCGGTGATGGTGACCTTGGCAATGACTCAGGGTGTGCCTTCGACGACGAGTGGGCGACAGTGCCCGCGGAGCGTGAGGACGACAACAGCGCCACCGGTGAGAACAGCCTGCTGGGCGTCTGGAGCCACACCAATCCCATCGAGGACGGGGAGGGAACCTGGATCTTCGAGATGCGGCGGCCTCTCCAGACCGGTGACGAACAGGACGGGCAACTGGAGGTTGGCGGGGCGTCGGCAGGCATGGCCCTCGCTTACTGGGATCCGGACTTTGGCCCGGAGGGTTGGGAGGAAGCCGGCCATGTCCAGAGCGCCAACCAGGGCTGGATCGAGGTGACGCTGGCGGCCGGCTAAATGACGCAATCGCTGAGGGGTGTTCTTTGTCGCCAAGAAAGACAAGTTGGGCCGTGGCCGGGATGGCTGGACTGGCGATCGTGGGGTATTTCGTCCTGGCGACGGTGTGGCTTCCTTCCTGGGTGCTGCGGTTGCCGGCCGTCGCACAGGCTTCTCGATTCGTGGCCGACCTGGTGGGCGCGGCGGTGTGGGCGGCTTTCCTGGGGCTGGGGATGTGGGGTATTCGGGTCGCCCAGCGCAGGGGGTGGATCTGATGGAGACGCTCTCGTTCTTCGACCGCAACATCCCCTGTCTGGCTGCCTGCCCCGTACACACTAACGCCGGCATGTACGTGGCGGCCATCGCCGACGGCGACGATCTGACCGCCTACCTGACCGCCCGCCTGCCCAACCCTTTCGCTTCGGTTTGTGGACGGGTGTGCGCTGCCCCCTGCGAGGACGCCTGCCGGCGGGGTGAGATCGACCAGCCGATCGCCATCCGGGCGCTCAAGCGGTTCGTCACCGAGCAGTACGGGGTGGAGGCGGGTCCCCACGCCCAGTGGCCGCGGGTGGCAGCCCCGCCTCAGACGTCGCGGCCCCAAAGCGTGGGGATTGTCGGGGGAGGCCCGGCCGGCCTGGCCGCCGCTCACGATCTCCGTCTGCTCGGGTACCGGGTGACGGTCTACGAGGCGACCGGGGAGCTGGGGGGGATGATGGTGCTGGGGATTCCCGAATATCGGCTCGACCGGCGGCTGCTGGGGGCGGAGATCGATGCGATCGTTAGTCTTGGGGTCGAGGTGCGCCTCGATAACCGCTTGGGAACCGACGTCATGCTTGGCGATCTGCGGGAGCGCCATGATGCGATTTTCTTGGCGTTTGGCGCCTCGCTTGGACGCGGGCTCGACATCGATGGCCACCAGGCCGATGGGGTGTTCCGAGCGTTGGAGTTCCTCATCAACCTCAACCAGGGATTCCACGTCGACGTCGGGCAGCGTGTGGTGGTGATCGGCGGAGGCAACGTAGCCCTGG
>CAZRID010000316.1:0-4020 GCA_964600055.1 uncultured Acidimicrobiaceae bacterium | reverse complement strand
ACCGTTTCCTCCCCCGCAGGGGGAGGTGGCCCGCCAGGGCCGGAGGGGGTTCTTCCTTCGCCTGTCAGAACCGTTGGTACAGCCCCCGGGCATGGGTGGCCGGGTCCAGGTAATACTCGTCGGGGGTGACGTCGAGGGTCACGGTTCTGGTGGCGGGGCGGATCGTGGGATTGGTGGTGGCGAAGGCCCGAATCGACTCGGCGTGCGGCTTGAGGGTGCCATCAGGACGGACGAGACCGAAGTGGCGCTCGTGCATGGCCCCACCTTCATCACAAGGTGGGCGATCCCAGAGCTCGGTGGCGTAGTCGGCGAAACACCACATGAACGCACCGGTCGAGCCGACTTCGACCAACCGGGGCATGACGTCGGCGACGTAGCCGGCGAAAGCCTCCTCCCCCGCCATGAATTGGGTTCGTTGATGGCCGTAGGCGGTCCAGGCCCAGTCAACCGATTCCTCGGTGTCGGGCGAAGTGCATCCACCCCACTCCTCTGCAAGACAGGGCTTGCCGCTGAGAGCGGTGACCAGCGCACAGAGATAGGGGACGAAGTCTGCGTCGAGCGGGCCACGAGCCCAGTCGACGTACATCGGATATCCATGCATGACTGCGGCATCGCTTTCGGCGAAGACCTCGTTCACCCGCAGCCCGTTGTCGTTGAAGAGATTCGCCGTGTGCAGACCGGTGGTCACTGGATGGATTGCATCCAACTCTTTGATCACCCCGGTCATCTCGCGGACCCAGGACCGGCCCTCGCCTGCGCTGTGGGGGTGGGCGAAAAGATCGGGCTCGTTGCCCAGGTTCCACATCCACACCCCGGGATGGCCCCGATACTCGCCGACCACCGTCTCCAAGAGAAGACGCTCGGCGTCGAGGGCAACCGGGTCGTGGAACATGTTTCGATAGGCGCTGTCCACGACCTGGCCGCCACTGATCACCTGACGCACAAAGGGAGAGCCATGTGAGGTGGCCTTCTTGTCCAAGAGCCAGCCGGGCGACCAGTTGGGCCCGCTCATGTGACCGGTGAAGAATGTGATGTCCAGACCCAACCCGCGTTCGGAGGCCAGGTCGAGGACCGTCCCCAGATCCGTTAATCGATGGGGGGAGACCGTGTCCGGGGTTGGCTGCCAGTCGTCCCAGAGCAAGAAGATCCGCACCACGGACATGCCCAGCGAGGCGATCACGTCGAATTCCTCGGCTACCTCGCCACGGTCGAAATCCGACCACCAATACATCGCCTTGCGCCGCGGCCAGTAGTTGACCCCGAGCAGGAAGCGGTCGTCCACAGCACCAGAGGTCATCTCGACTCTCCCCCCTCGACGGCGGCCAGCACCTGATCGACCGCCTCCTGCTCCGACAAGGCACCGGTGTCGACGACCAGATCGGCTACTTGTGCGAACCGCGCGGTCCGATGCTCCAGGTGCTCCGACCCGCCCACGGTGCGTCGATGGCTCCCTCGCGAGGAGCGTTGGGCCAGGGTCTCGGGGTCGGCGGTGACCCGGACACAGAACGTTGCATCGAGAGCCCGTCTTACCGCCTCATCGTCGATGACCGATGCCGCGGCCGCCACCACGCAGGGCTGGGCGGTGACCAGGGCCTCGAAAAATACCTGCCACTCCAGACGGTGCAACGCTTCGACGCCTTCGGCCAGGGCGATCTCACGGCCGCTGCGCCCGGTGCGGGCAACGATCGATTGGTCGGAATCGAAGAACTTCCGTCCCAACGCCTGGGCCACCCCACGTCCCAGGGTCGTCTTTCCCGACCCCATCGGGCCCACGATCACGATGTGGCCCGGCAACGGGCCCCGATGCTCACCTACCGGCAAGGACACTGTCGATCCAGCGAGCGAGGGCATCGTCGTTGGCGATAGAGGTGCCTTCGATCATCACCCAACCGGGCACCGGGCGTTCGGCAAACAACAACGGTCGAATCCCGGCACCGGACAGGGTGGCCTCCCAGCTCTCGAGGCCAACCTGCACACAGAGATCCTCATTCATCACGGCCGCCACCAGGTGCCCATCGAGGAAGAACCCCTGGCCGGAGAGCACCCGACGCTCGGTGATCTCCCCTCTTCCCTCGAGATAGGTCCCGATTCTCTGCGCCAGCTCGGTGTCGTCCACACTCTGAATCTAGTGCCCCGACCACTAACGTTTGCCGCGTTCAGAACGGTCAGATGACGCCGCTGACTGCGTCCTCGGCCTCGACGAACGGGTCGGTGCGCCTTCGTCCTGCGTCGTTCCCAGCGACGCCCCTGACTCGCCCTGAACATCGCCAACGTAACTGGCCAGAGCACTAGAACGACGTCCCCTATCCGTGGGGCTCAACCCATCGAGGGGACTTCGGTGACCTCGATCCGGGTTCGCTCCTCGGCCCGTGTCGAGGCCGAGATCACCCAGAAGGAGCCTTGCTGTGTCGACCACCCGGACAGCAGCCCGGTGGACACCGGGCTCCCGGTGCTTTCCGAATGTGCTTCGAGAAGTCCCTTGATGTCGGCAAGGTCCGCGTCGGACGGCCGACGGGCCGAGGGTGCGGTGTCGGCGATCATCGCCTTCAGGCTGAGGTCGGGATCCCACACATAGGCAGTTCCTCCGGTCATGCCGGCGGCGAAGTTGCGACCGACGTCACCGATGACGAGGACTTTGCCGCCGGTCATGTACTCGCACCCGTGGTCGGAGCAACCCTCGATCACCGCGGTAGCGCCGGAGTTACGGACGGCGAATCGCTGGCCCACCCTGCCCGCCAGGTAGGCCTGCCCCCCGGTGGCGCCATAGAGGACGGCGTTGCCGGCGGCGTGAGGCACCGAGTCCCCCGGTCTGCGTGGCGACACCGAGATCAGACCGCCACCCATGCCCTTGCCGAGATAGTCGTTGGACGTGCCCTCGAGATGCAGGTCGACACCATGGCACAGCCAGGCGCCAAAGCTCTGCCCTGCGGTGCCGGAGAGTTTGACAACGATCGTGCCCTCGGGAAGCCCTTCGGCACCATGCTGGGCCGTGATCTCGCCTGAGAGCCGCGCTCCGACTGCCCGGTCCACGTTCCGGATCGGATAGGCGAGCTCGATCGGCTCCTTGTTGGCGACCGCGTCGCGACAGTCGGCGTTCATCCTCACCGCCAGACTCGACAACGGGACCCTGCGATATCCCTCGTGGCTCTTACCGCCCTTGGATGCGACCAGCATCGCGGAAAGGTCCGCCGAGAGCGGATGCTTGGGATCGATCGGCCGCAGCAAGTCGGCCCGGCCAACCAACTCGGCGATGGAACGGGCACCCAATGCTGCGATGTGCCGTCGCGCCTCTTCGGCCAGACGAGTGAAGAGGAGAACCACCTGGTCGGCCGAACCGGCGAACTTTGCCCTCAGATCTTCATTCTGGGTGGCGATACCGACCGGGCAGGTGTTGAGATGGCACTGTCGGACCATCTTGCAGCCCATCGCCAGCAGGGGAAGTGTGCCGAACCCAAATCGCTCTGCTCCGAGCAGGGCGGCGACGACGATGTCACGCCCGGTGCGAAGACCGCCGTCTGTCTCCAAAAGCACCCGCTGCCTCTGCCCGTTTGCGGTCAGGACCTGATGTGCCTCGGAAAGGCCGAGCTCCCAGGGCGAGCCGGCGTGCTTGATCGAGACCAGAGGCGATGCACCGGTCCCACCCTCGGACCCGGAAATCGTGATCACATCGGCGTCAGCCTTGGCCACCCCGACGGCGATGGTCCCCACCCCTGGCTCGCTCACCAGCTTGACCGAGACCCGTGCCGTGGGCTTGAACGCCTTCAGGTCGTAAATAAGCTCGGCTAGATCTTCGATGGAGTAGATGTCGTGGTGAGGCGGTGGGGAGATCAGGGTGACACCAGGCTCGGTGTAGCGGAGTCGGGCGATCTCGTCCGACACTTTGTGACCGGGCAGCTGGCCGCCCTCTCCCGGCTTGGAGCCCTGGGCCATCTTGATCTGGAGCTCGTCGGCCGAGTGCAGGTAGGCCGGGGTCACTCCAAAACGCCCGGAAGCGACCTGTTTGATCGCCGAGTTCTGCGG
>CAZRID010000315.1:0-4040 GCA_964600055.1 uncultured Acidimicrobiaceae bacterium | reverse complement strand
AGGCCGAGGACGCAGCCAGCGGCGTCGAGGGCCGGCGAGACCGCGCAGCTATTTGGGCGACGGGCCGCTAGCCCTGGCTGAGGCGGCTCGGGATTCTCGTCCCCTGGTGGAAGATGACCTGCCAGCGGGAATGCTGGCGAACCCATATCGAGCTGCGCCGGGCCTCCTTGCCCTCGGTGCCGACGGTCCGATAGGTGACGAGCGCTACCCCCTCTGAGAGCTCCCTTACCCCGAAGTCGCGGATCATCACCGGGGCCGGCATCTCCCGGGTCATCATGCTCACCATCATCTCCTTGTCGTAGACACGGCCACCGCTGCCGAATTCGGTGAACTCGGGATGCAGGAGACGATCGACGGACACAAGGGAGTGTCTGACCTCAGGGTCGAGGAGACGTCGCTCCAACTCGAGAAGCTCGTCGCGCCATCCAGTCGGCTTTCCGTCCGGCTGGGTCCGGTAGGTCATGAGTCCCCCATTGGCCTTGGTTCCATAAACACCCGGAGATAATACGGGCGCTATCGAGACTGGCCACTCAAGTTCTCGAGTGCGCTTCTGATCTCTTCTTCGTCCCGGAGCCCGGGCCAGGCCTCGACCACCGTGCGGTCGGCGCCTATCAGCACTGTCACCGGCTGATAGGGCACCTGGTAGAGAGCAAAGATTTCCTCGTCCTCGTCCAGGCCCCAGAGGATCTTTCCGGACAGGAAGAGTTCGTGTGCCCGTGCCTCAGTGGCTGCAAAATCGGACTTCCACGCCGGGGCGACGAAATCGACACGAGCGGAGTATTCGGCCGCCAGTTTGTCGACGACGGGCAACTCCCGTCGACAGGTTGTTCACCACTCGGCCCAGAACACCAGGTAGACCGGCTTCGCGCCTTCAGACAGCGTGTACGAACCACCCTCGCCCAGTTGGAGGGTGAAGTCAGGGGCAACCGGTCGTCCGGATGTGGTGGATGTCTCCTCGGGGAGGCTGGTGGTGGTCAACCGGAAGATGCCGGAGGTAGGAGGCGCGCCCTGGATCGTCGTTGTGGGCGCGGACTCCTCGGCGGCGCCCGGCCCGCAAGCGGCTCCGAGCAATGCGAAGGCCAGACCGAGCAGAGCGGCACGGTTTCTCACCCCAGGAACCGTAGGACTGCCGTGCTAAGTCGAGGGTAAACCCCGTTCGCGCCGGAGTTGGCCGATGCTCCATTACAATCGCCATACCGTGACCAAGACGACGCTGTATTTCGCCTACGCATCGTTTCTCGACCCCGATCGCATCGGTGCCGTGGCGCCCAACGCCCGATTCTTGTTCACCGCCCACTTCCCCGAGACCCGACTTGTCTTTGTCGACTCCGACGAGGTGGAGGGGCTTCCGAGTCTGTACTCCGAATCGGGGCACACTGTCTGGGGTGGTGTGTTCGAGATCCCGGACGACGAGGTGTCGGCTCTGACCGACGCCGAGGAGGCCGAGGGAAGGGTGGCCGACTGGGATAGCAAGGCAGTCGACCGAGAAGGAAACAAGTACGACTGTCTTACCTTTGTGGCGAAGGCATCACCCAACGGGGACGCCCGACCCAAGGGTGACCAACTCGCCCCGATGATCAAAGGTGCCCGACATTGGTCGTTGCCCGCAGGCTGGGTCATGGGTCTCGAGGACCTCGGCGAAGACCCACTCTTTTCCTAGTGGTCTGTCGCTCAATTGATGCCGCGGTGTCGCCGAGCAATCGGGGTCGCTGGCAAGGACGCAGGACGAAGAGGCACCTGATCGTTCGTCGAGGCCGAGGACGCAGCCAACGGCGTCGAGGGCCGGCGAGACCGCCCAGCTATTTGTGCGACGGGCCCCTAGAAGGCTTCTCATAGGAAAGGGGCCGGCGACACCGACCCCTTTCCAACGAATCTGGTCAGGTCAACTCTCGGCAGGGAACAACCTGTGGAGACCCCATGCCACCAGACCACCGACCAGGGGGAACACGATGTAGACCCAGAGCTGGGACACATCGCCTGAGACCACGGCCGGGCCGAAGGAACGGGCGGGGTTCAGGGAGGTCCCTGAGAAAGGGATCCCTGCCACATGCAATGCCACCAGGGTCAAGGCGATGGCGGCCGGGGCATGGTTTGCGCCCCGCCTGGTGACGGCAAGGATCACCCAGACGAAGATCGCAGTCAGGGAGATCTCCACGAGTATTCCTGTTGACAGCTTCTCGTACGAGGTGATTGTCCCTCCGACTGCCTCCTGGCTCGAAGCGGCAAGGACCACCAGAGAGGCCACGCCGGCCCCCGCAAACTGGGCGATCCAATAGCCGATGGCATCGCCGAAGGACGTGCGCCCGTCGATGAGCATGGCGAGGGTCACCGCCGGGTTGAAGTGGCCGCCGGAGATGTGCCCGACCACCCAGATCCCTGCAAGCAGGGCGAGACCGAATGCGAGGCCGATGGCGATGATCTCGGCGGCGCCGGTGGCACCACCTACTGACAGGATGCCCATCGAACCAACAAAGACCAGGATGAACGTCCCGAAGAATTCGGCTAGATACTTATTGATGACCATTGTGGGGCTCCTCCTCTTGAGTCAACTGCTCTGACCTGTCCCGGATGAGGAAGGTTTCCGGCCGTCAGGCTATTTCCGGAGGACTCGAGCCAGGTGGATTTGGGGAGCGGGACCAGATCGGGCGCATGCCAACGGGCACCGGATCACACAGCAGCGCACTGTGCCGCTATGTGCGGGCTTGGCCAGCGACTCCTGCGGCGGTTCGCCATTCGTGGTCCGTGGTTGCGTCCACGGCCGCCATGGCCGCGTGTGATTGTTCGGGTGTTAGCTCCTCGACCAGGCAAAACTCGTTTCCGAATGGGTCTTGCATGACTGCCCAGTCGAGGAGGGGTCGGTGGTCGCCGTGTGACCCAGGTCGCGGATAGAGGCTTGGCGCCTTCTTGAGCTTGCCACCCAGTTCAACGATGTCTTCGATTGCCTGGTCGATGCCGTCGTTTGGGGTGACGTCGATGTGCATCTGGTTTGGCTTCTCTGGGTTGGGTGGCTGGATCTCCAGCGGGGAGGTGTCAACACGTTGGAGGATGATCTCGTGTTTCCAAGGATCTTTGGTGCCCAGATATCCGAGCCAGTCGTGCCAGCCCGTTTCGGAGCCGATCACTTCGAGGCCGGTGACGGCGCCCCAGAACTTGTAGGCGAGTTGCAGGTCTGTGACGTTGATCACAACGCAGCGCAGCGTCCCCACACCCATCTCTTTGTTTCTCCTGTCCGATCCAGACTAGTGGGACACTACTCATAATGAGAGTAGAATGGAAGGGTGGTCAACAACGTGTCTCCCACAACGTACGGACTGCTCGGCCTTCTCGCTGTCCGGTCCTGGACTGGTTATGAGCTGACGCATCAACTGCGGAGGAGTCTCCGGTATGTGTGGTCATCATCAGAAGGTCACCTGTATCGGGAGCAGAAGCGTCTCGTCGAGAAGGGATGGGCGACGGTCGAGGACGAACCAGCTGGCCAACGCACCCGGAAGCGTTACACGATCACCCCGAGCGGACGCGTAGCCCTCAGCGAATGGCTTGAAAGCGAACCTGAGGAGCCGCACTTCGAGATCGAAGGCGTCCTTCGGCTCTTCTACGCAGATCAAGGCAACCCAGCCGACCTCACCGCATCAATGGAAGGCACCGCCCAAGCCGCACGGGCAATGCTCGGCGAGATGGTCGACATAGTCGACGAATACCTCGGAGACGGCGGCCCTCTCAGCATGCTGGAGCAAAGAGTCGGAGGGCCAGGCCAGGAGCGTCTCAATTACAACGGACGACCCCAATACCCAGAGCGACTTCATGTCGTTGCGCTTGCAATTGACATTACGACGCGACTCCTCGCCGAACTCGACGAGTTCTTCACCACAACAGCCGAAGAAACCCGCACTTGGAAACACACCACAGAGCCCCAACTCACTCCGGCAACCCGCCGGCGGCTAGAGGCCATCTCCGCCCGCCACACCGTCGCGGCGTATAAACCACGCCGCCCATAACCGGCTGGGAGGGATGATTCCGTCGTGGCGCCCACCGGTCGGGCG
>CAZRID010000314.1:0-4050 GCA_964600055.1 uncultured Acidimicrobiaceae bacterium | reverse complement strand
TGCTACACGGCCTTCGTCGTCGACGCCTTCAGCCGGGCGGTCGTCGGCTGGCGGGTGATGATAAGCCAGTGACTCATCTGCAGCGCATATGTTTATGTGCGTAATGCTTGACTCCAGCAAGAGAGTACGCGCATGCTGTTGCCACCGGAAATCGCTAGCGGGAGCCGACAGGAATGGCGAGGCTGTTCACCCACACTGAGGGCAGCGAAGTAAAGATCGATATCGGCAAGACCCTCGCCGGCACCCTCATAGGCTTGGCGCTCGTCGCCGCTGCGGTCTTTCTGTGGGCGAACGGGCAGGAAGTCCCCGCCGGCGCGGTGTGGACCCTCGGAGAGGCCGTGATCGTTGGCGTCCTCGGCATCACCTTGGGCGAACAGGCGAAGTAGGCCCCCCGACCGCTATCGGATAGCAGGCCAACCGACGATCAGAAACGGAGGAACCCGGTGGCAAAGGTCAGTCCTTGGTATTCGATCAAGACCCGAGACGTCCATCACAACAGCACCAAGTGCAACACCGGCAACAACATTGAGCAGGAGTACCGGCGATCCGGGACGGGCGACCTGCCCCGATGCAAGGAATGCACGCTGTTGGACCCGTAATCGGTTCGGCACAAGCACCGCATCAGCCGGGCTGAGCTAGCGCCGCAGCCGATCGCCTCGGGTGCGGGCCGCCCTTGCGAGCCCGCAACGGTGAGTACGCCACCCACCCGCGGCATCACACCAATCACCGTTTTTTTGGAATAGGCCCTGACCGGAACCGCAGGCAGACCCCCCAAGTCGCAGCTGGTGCCACATGCCCAGGTCGCAGGTAGAATCGGCCATGCGCGGGCGGGAGTAGCTCAGTTGGCAGAGCGTCAGCCTTCCAAGCCTCTACGCCTCAGCGCTGTGCTCCCCTTCGTGGGGACTCGAGCGTAATGGGTGCAGTTATGCGCTGTCGCTGCGAGGCTCGGCTGCACTGGACGGTGGGCACCAAGAGTCAAGCATTATTCAGGTACACTCGCCGCTGTCGTGTTCGCCCTCACCTTTCCAGTCGCCGGTGGAGCGCCCGCTGCACCCCGTCCTCTGGCTAGGCCGCGAGCAGCCTATCGGAGAGTTCATCTTCGTGTAGTCGCAGCCGCACCGTGGCGAGGATCGAGTCGATATCCGAAGCGCGAGCGGCCGGAGGAAGCGTGCCGAACATCAGGGAATTCCAGCCGCCGGCATTGGCCGTCACCAGGCGGGTAACCAATGTAGAGATTCGGCGTGGGCGGTACGCGGCGGTTAGGTCGGCACCGCCATCGCGGCGCGCCGTGGCCGAGATCCGTAGCTGGAGACGTGGTCCGTCGAATAGCACGTCCCACCCACCGAATGCAGATTTCGTACCGGCGTACCTAAGCCGGGCCCGCAGAATACGCGGAGTGGCGCTCGGCAGCGCGGCAAGAAGCGCTTCGATCGTGGTTTCGGAGAGGAGTTTCGCTGTCATGGTCATTCCTAGTTTGCTGGGTGGAGCCTCGATCCTCGCCGGCCCTGGCGCCCCGTCAAGTAACCCGTAGCTGCACGACCCATGACGCGCCTGGTCAAGTTCGCTTTATTCCTGTCGTCCTTCGCGCCGCTGTTCCTTCTATTGGGTATTCGCTATTTGGCGAATATGCCGGTGGTGTTGGTGTGCTTTGTCCTGGCACTTGTCTTCGGCCTCGGGGGTCTGGCGCTGGTCGAGTGGTTCCGCGGCGGCCAAGATGACACGTTTGTCGTGGAGCGGGTCGAGAGCCGAGCGGAATCGCTCACGGGGTACCTCACGGGTTATCTGTTCCCATTCTTGGTACTCGACCCCAGTGACATCTACGCTGTCGCAGCAACGATCGGATTCGGTCTGGTCCTGTCGGTCCTCTATGTGGAAGGCAACCTGTTGTACCTGAATCCCATACTCATCCTTCGTGGCTGGCGAATCTGGTCAGTCGAAGCCCATCGCCAGGACGACGCCAAGGACAAGCGGACGATGACGGTCATTGTGCGGGCCAAGTCACTGGATCGGGGTGACGTGATCAAGACTCATGCACTCGCCGGTGATGTCCGCATTGGGACGGCGTCAGATGGCTGATTTCGACATCGAGCGTCTGATCGAGTTAACGTCGCGGGCCGATGCGAGCGTGGCCATGGTCACCTTGCGTGTCGAAGAGGCGCCAGAGGACGCCCGTGGCGCGCAGGCGACAGCGCGTTACTTAAACCTCGACGAGCGTCTGCGGATCCGGTTCCGGACTGGCCTCCGCCGCATGCTGCTGCCCCTCCGAAGCCACCCTCCCGTGCAATACGAGCCTGGATGGGTCGGGCTCGACCAGGAAGTCGCAGAAGGGGATGACGCGTTGCTCGAAGGCGGGGTCATGCCGGCGATCCGCGATGCCCTCGGACGCAACCCCGGCACCGACTTCGCTGTGCCAGCGCGACCCGAGACCGACGACGAGGCCGAACTCGAGGAGCTCGTCGTCGGCGGCTACGTCATCGTCGTGCGTCATCGTGACTACCCGACCGCCTACTTCATTCGCCGCCGCGACCCGGTCGAGCATGTTGGCCGCAACCGGTTCACTGGATTACTCGACGGCAATCGGTTGAACAAGGCTGACCGAGTCTTCATCTTCGACTCGTCCTACGACATCGCGATCTTCGACGGACAGGTGCTGATCCGAAACCATGAGGCTTTCGAGGCGCTCTTCTCGAACGTCACCGTCCGCCGCGATGGGGCTCGGCAGGCCGTCGCGACTCTCGTGACTCGGATGCGCATCGCCAACCCGGCCGATCTCGACACCGTGATCGCTGACGACACGCGGTTTGCGGGCCGCCTGCGAGCGATCGACCGACGAGGCCAACTCGCCCGACTAGACCCCGCTGCTGTGCGTGTAACGACCCAACGGTTCGGCATCGACCACCGGATGCTTCGTGGCGACGAACTGCTGTTCGTGCCGGCGTGGCGCTGGCACTGGCTCTCGGTCCTCGAGGACAGCCTCGTCGAATCGCCGGGAACGCAGGCCCTCTACTCGGCTCGGATCAAGCGCGAGTGGCGCCGTTACCAGGTGACATGTGTTACCCGTAACACTGACGGCGAGGTCGCGGAGCTCGGCGGCGACTTCGGCCGGGTCAGTGCCGACACCGCCATGCGCCAACTGCGCAATGGTTCGGCGACGTACTTCGTTGAATGTCCGGACGGACGAGCCGAGATCGATGCCATTGAGGTCGACCGCGTCCGTCGGCTCGTCGCGCGGGTCGTCGATGACGAGACCGATCGACTTGCCGCCTTGCCGCCTTGCCCCGCGCCCGCTGCCCCTACCGAGAATCTCGTCGGCTAGCCCGTAGCGGCGCGCGAGTTGCTGCCAGCTTTCCCCGCAGGACCTCATCCCCATCCGAGCTCGAGGTCGCCGGCGATGCTGGCCACGGCGATCCAGCGTCCGTTGGTAGCCGACGAAACGCACCTCGACGCAGAAGTCCAGATCGGGTGCCGAAAGGACCCGCGTCTCCGCGGAGGCCATGATGGAGCCGGTTACGTACCCACCGCTTATCGGCCGCTTACAGATCCTCAGTAATGGAACAGTTCCGCGTGGTCGAAGGCCCCCTGACCGTGGGTCAGGATGCTTAGCGCGGCCACACGTCCGATCCCTGCGGTGAGCGCGGCCCCCGGTGGTCGGGTCCTCTCTCGTCCCCGCGCGGAGCCGCTTGGAGTCGGTGTCGCCAGCGCAAACGGCCGACGAGGCCATCGCCCTCGCCGCCGCCGCCAAGACCAAAGAGGCTTGTGCGCGCTGGAACGACATCTTCCCCGGTCGGTTCCCGGCCTACGGGTAGGTGGCCTATGCGACCGCCTGGTCGGCCGCCTGCTCCGCTTCGGCCAGGACGAGATCTGGATGGTCGGCCAGCCGCAGGACATCCTCGTGCGAAGTGACCGTCGTGAAGAGCTGGCCGAACTCCACGATGCTGCGTTCGGCGCGCCGAACCTTGACAGCTCGCAAAGCTCGCCGAGTCTCGCGGTCCAGCCACCGAAAGGCGTACCAATGAAGAGCGTAGTGGTCATTTGTCAGTCCAACGACGA
>CAZRID010000313.1:0-4079 GCA_964600055.1 uncultured Acidimicrobiaceae bacterium | reverse complement strand
TCCTTGCCCTCGTAGTCGTCGGTTATCTGGCGACCGAGCTCGGCGAGCTTGGCGTCGATCTCCTCCGCGGTGATCAGAGGCTTGATGTCCATCCGCTTCCCTCTCTGGCGAAGACGGAAAGGTAGCCGCTGGTCCCCGGCCGGTACCAGGCGACACCGAGACGTCGCTCCCCCGCCACCCAGGCGAGCTGACCGCCGGCTTCGACCACCAGCCGTCCCTGCTCATCCACCCGCGCTGTCAGTCGGGCCTCAGGGTCGAAGATGGCAGACCACGAGCCGAGCGGCGCTGCACGACAGACCCGGTCCACACGTTCGACTATGACCTCGAACCGGCCGATGGAGAGGGTGTCTACGTCGAGGTCTACTGACTCGGATGAGACCTTGCTCCCTTCCTTGACACCGAAGACCAGCAGCGGCCCTTCGATGCCGACTTCGAGGCCACCGGTCAGGGACGCGACTCTCCGCTCCCTGAGGGCCACTGCCCAAATCTGGTCGAGCTCGGCAGCGCTGCCCGAGTGAGGAGGCCGGACCAGCGCGAGACCGCGACGAAGCGCCCGATCGGCCACAGGTCGCGGCACCGCCAGCAACCCACCTACGGCGATGGCCACCGAGGAGTCACGGGTCAACACGGGGACCGATTCGGCCTCGGTCTCGAGATGTGAGTCTTCGGATCTGACCAGAGACGCAGATCGGGCCAGGGCCTCGATCAGTCTGGGGTTGAACCTCGCAGAGAGGGCGGGGAGAACCTCGAGACGGACCACATTCCTTCGGTTGGCCGGATCGAGGTTGGTTGGGTCGTCGTGGTAGGGAAGACCGGCGAGGCCGGCGAGCTCCCGGGTCTCGGAGCGACTCCCGCCGAGCAGCGGGCGGGCCAGACGTCCCGATAGTGCCGGGATGCCCGCCAATCCGGTGGGGCCGGTGCCCCGCAGAAGGTTCATCAGAACCGTCTCGGCCTGATCATCGAGAGTGTGAGCCGTGAGCAGCCACTCGCCTGGCTGCAACTGATCGAGGAGGGCGGCATATCGGGCGCTACGAGCCTGTCCCTCGGCGGAGGCGCCTGCCGGAACTTCGATAGAGACCACCTCCAGGTCGACGCTGACCTTTTCCGCCACCGCCCTCGCCGCCTTCTCCAGGCTCGGCGAGCCCGGAAGGCCGTGGTTGATGTGAACCGCCCTGTAGTGCCTGTCATTGGCCGACAGCAGGTAGGCCAGTGCCGCTGAGTCTGCACCCCCGGAGAGCCCGATCACCAGATCACCTTCGGGCGTTTCGAGGAGGGCTCCCAACCTGCTCGTGAGCTGGGTCAGCCGACGCGTCTCAACCATCGCTCAGGGTTGTCGATCTCTTCCAGAGTCGGAAGGCTTCCCACCCCGCGGAAGGCATAACTGATCGTCTCCCATCCCGCATCTCGCTCTACGGACTTGATGAATTGCTCGCCTTTCAGGTACTGGTTCATCTTCATCTCCAGCCCGGTTAGGCGGAAGAAAGCAGCGGTTCGCTTGTCCTTGCGCCGGGCCTTGAGGACCTTGCTCATACGTTCCTGCGAGCGGAGATGCTCATGGCCGAGGCGGTCCATTACGACGTGACCGTGACCTTCCAGCAGAGACATCAGTGCCTGCACCTTGTCGATTACAACACGCTGTTCCGAAGAGGCGAACAAGCCGAGGAGACCCCGCTCATCGATCATCGGGTCCCCGGCGCCACGGCGACGGGTCACTTCATCGATGATCCGGTTCATCCGACCGGGCTCGGGTCGGGACTGCTCGACAAGCTCGGCCACCAGCCCCATGAAGTAGTCACGAAGCCATGGGACGCCCTGAAACTGCGCCCGATGGGTCAGTTCATGGAGTGCGACCCAGAACCTGAACTCCTCGGGACGGAATTGATGGGCTCTCTCCAGCTGCATGATGTTCGGCCCGACAAACGTGACCACGTCGCCGTCCTCACCGGTGGGAAGGACCAGCTCATACTGACCAAGGACACGTCGGGCGAGAACCCCTAGGATGGCCGTCATCTCGGCCTGCATGACCCGCTTGGTGAACGCCACCATGCTCCGTGCTCCGGTGCCCGACTCGTCAACCCTCTCGGCGAGCTGGCGCTGCACCGGTTCCATCAGATGGCTGAAGCTGGCCACATTCCGCTCGATCCACTCGGCCCTGTCGATCACAACCGTCGAGGGTTGACCGGGGAGGGAAAGACCGGTTGCCTCTGGGACCAGGAGGGAGACCTGGCCGGTGAGCCGTGCCATGTCCGCCTCCAAGGCAGACCGGTGATAAGTGTCCCCGAGGGGGTAGATACCCGCAATGCGCCCCGCAAGACGATTCGAACCGGACCGGTTAGAAGTCACTCTTTGACGATTCGGTACCGCTTGCGGACAACCGAGGTGAAGTACTGGACCGTCGTCACCAGGACCACCAACACGCCCAGGACGATCCCGGTCGGGATCATGTAGCGATAGGTCCAGTCGAGTGGTACCTCGGAAGCGGCCGGCGTTGTGACCGGCACGGCTGGCTCGATGTCAGAGGTTGCAGGCACCGTCTCGTCAGTCTCAGTGGGCGGTGCCGTCTCCTCGGTCTCCTCAGTGGCGAGTACCGGCATCGCGACGAGCGCAAAGGAGGCGCCGAGCATCACCAAGAGGATCGCGATACGGCTGAATCGCTTCATCTGACGCGCAGACTACCCAGCGTCATGAATAGTGGCGAACGTCAAAGCGAGGGGGACTCTTGAGCGATCGCTTCACGCAGACGGTCCAGAAACTCGGCGGGAACTTCCTCGGAGAGACGCTCTCTCACCACGATCTTGAGCCGGGACTCGAAGTCGAAACTGCGCAGACATCCCGAGCAATCCTCGAGATGGGTGCGAATGACCTCGTAACTGGTCACCTCGAGCTCCTGATCCAGATACGTATAGAGCTGAGCCAGTGCCTGATCGCACTCATGGCCACTCATGGTCTCTCCGCGCCTTCGGGTACCAGGCCTCGTTTCATTGCGAACTCCCACAACGATTTCTGCATCGCCTTTCTTCCCCGATGGAGACGGGACATGACGGTCCCGATCGGGATGTCCAGGATTTCCGCTATTTCCTTGTAGGAGAAACCTTCGAGATCGGCGAGGAGGACGGGAATGCGGAAATTCTCCGGGAGATCCTCCACCGCCTTCTTGATGTCGGATTCCACCAGGCCTTCGAGGACCCTGTCCTCGGTGGTGCGGGCCGCCTCGGCCGACTCCTCCGATCCGAGCCGCCGATAGAGGTACAGGTCTTCGACCGACCCCAGATCGACCTCCGAGGGCCGGCGTGACTCCTTGCGGTACTTGTTGATGAAGGTGTTGGTCAGGATCCGGTACAGCCACGCCTTGAGGTTGGTGCCCTCCTGAAAGGTGTGATAGGCCCGGTATGCCTTGAGGAAGGTCTCCTGGACCAGGTCTTCGGCGTCGGAAGGGTTGCGAGTCATACGCATGGCTGCGCTGTACAGCTGGCGGGTGTACTGCATCGCGTCGCGCTCGAAGTCGGCCTGGTCAGCCATGTGCGGGCACGGTACAGGGCGGGCAGGGAAAGCCTAAGTCTCAGGCGTCTTCATCAGGTTCGGGGTGCCGAGGGATAGGTCAGAAGGATGATGATCCCGGCGACCAGTCCGATCAGTGCGACGGCGAGTATCGCTGCTCGGTTGTGATTGCTCGTCAGCTTTCCGCTGATCGAGGCGAAAAAGAGCACGGTGGCGAAGAGCACCGTCATCAGCACGTATTCGTTGGCCCGTTCGGTGGCGTGCTGGGCGGCGACCGTGTGCTCCTCGGCGACCTGCTCCATCTCAGCGGCCCGCTCCGCCGCTGGAACCACGTACTCCTCCATGTCGAAGGGCGAAGCAGGAGCATCCGGATTCTGGAACGGATCCAGGGCTAGCCACGCATCAGACGCGACGCGCAGTCGATCGGGGAACCGGGCGTAGACGAAATCGGCCGCCTCGGGGTCGTTTGTCCGTGCCTCCACCCAGGCAATGAACACCGCCAGGTCTACGGCGGTGTTTTGACTCGCTTGGTTCGAGGCGCGCACCGACTCGGTGTGCTCCCCGGCCGCCTCGCCGTAGCT
>CAZRID010000312.1:0-4082 GCA_964600055.1 uncultured Acidimicrobiaceae bacterium | reverse complement strand
GTCAGCTCCTCGACCATGTTCACCAGCACCTCTCCGACGGCGTTGGTGTTGGTGCCGGGCGGTATCTGCGCCTCGAGGCTGGTGAAGATGTCGAGCAGTTCGGCCGTGAAGAAGGGCTGAGCCTCCGCCATCTGCTCGCCTTCGAGGACCGGGATCGACTGGACCACGCCGGATTCGAGCATGAAGTACCGCTCGGCCGCGATCTCGGGTTCCGACAGGTACCGGAGTACCAGGCTGGCTTCATAGGGGTTCTCCGTGTCGGCAGCCATCGACCACCCGCGGGGCACACCCATGTACACACCGCCGTTCTCCTCGTGCACGGGTACGGGCGCGGTCATCCAGTCTTCCCCGTACACGTAGTCGTCGAGCATGAACCCGCCTCCACCGTTGAGGCCTTCCTCGATGAAGGGAAGCTCCCCGGCGACGAAGGCGCCCTTGCCTTCGTCCTGCTGGTTAATCATGAACTCGGGGTCGGTGATGCCTTCCTCGTACATGGTCTGGAGCCAGTCGATCATCTCGATTCCCTGCTCGGTGTTCACATTCGGGATGTTTCCCTCGAAGGGCACCCCGAAGGCGTAGAGCCACCGGAACATCCGGTCATGGCTGGCACCGCCGGTCGCGAAATAGGCGGCCAGATCCGGGTTGGCAGCCTGGACGGCTCTCGCCGCATCGAGCAGGTCCCAGTAGGTGTCGTAGGGAGGTGGCGGGGCGCCGGCTTCCTCGAGCATCGTGACGTTGTAGAACAGGGCGTCGACGAGGCTCTTGTTGGGAATGTGATAGATATCCCCGTCGTAGGTCCCGTCTTCCCAGACCGACTCCGGGACAGTGGCGTAGAGCTCGGGATCCTCCTCCTCCCACGTCGCGATCTGCTCGGTCATCGGCGCCAGCAGCCCGGCCTCCATGAACGCCGGAGTCAGGTTTGAATCGATCTCGACCAGGTCCGGCAACTGTTCGCCGGCATCAGTCATCCGCAGCATGTCGGTGAGAACTGCGTCGCCGCGGATGTCGTAGGAGACGCTCACTCCGTCCGCCTCTAGCGCACCGAACTCATCGGCCGGCACGGTCTCACCGTTGAACCAGGCCACCACCGCGACACCTTCCCCGTCGCCTCCTGCCGCCGCCGATGTGGTGGTGTCCCCGGCGGTGTCGCCGTTGCAGGCGGCTAGCACCAGCATGGTGACCACCATCATCGCGGTCAGCCGACTTTGTCTCTTACGGTCCACTCGTTTCCCTCTCGATTCCATCTCATCCTCCTCGGTCTCGTGTCTGTCCTTCCATGTGCGGCTCCGCTGGGCCGCGACGCTGTTATGTGCTCACTTCAGGGCTCCGCTGGTGAGGCCGCTCACCACATACCTCTCGAGACGCAGGTACACGAAGATGAACGGGATGATGGTCATGATGGCGAAGGCGGCCTGGCCGGGGTTGTCCTGAAAGCCGGTGGTCTGGGTCATCAAGAACAGCTCGTAGGGCAGTGTCCGGCTTCCCGGGGTGGAGGTGAGCCCGAGCACGAGATTGAACTCGTTCCAGGCCTCGCGGAAGGCGAGCACGCCAACGGTGATGATGGCCGGGAAGGCCAGTGGGAGCACGATGTACCGGATCCGTGTGAACATTGACGCGCCGTCGACGTTCGCGGCCTCCTCCAGTTCACGCGGTACTTGCTGGAAGTAGCCGACGAAGAGCCAAACCGCCAGGGGCAGGACGGTGGCGGTGAAGGCGACGATCAGGGTCAGAAGCTGGTCGATGGCTCCGAGGGCAACGGCGAGACGGTAGAGGGGGACCATCAGACCAAGACCGGGGATCAGTCGAGGCAACAAGGTGAAGAGCAGCAACAGATGCCGGCCCCGGAAGCGGAACCGGGCGAAGGCGTAGGCGGCGGGAACGGCCAGCACCACGGTGAGCAGGGCCGTCCCCAATCCCACCACCATGCTGTTGACGAAGGCGTCCTGGAAACCTTGGCGTTCCAGGACCGAGCGGTAGCCGTCGAGGGTCGGATTCGCCGGGATGAGACCGGGATCGGCGGACACATCGGCACGGGTCTTGAACGAGATCGACAACGTCATCAGGACCGGGTAGATGGTCCACACAGCCAGAGCGAGAAGTGGGATCCCGATCACGATCCTGCGCAGCCAACGCTTCAGGCGCAAGATGGGCGGGGAGTTGGGCCGCTGGGTGACGACGGTGGTCGGCGCCGTGGTGCTCATGCCGCCTCCAGGTCGTAACGTCTCGACAGACCCCAATAGCCGAGGGTGAGCAGCGCGTTGAAGACCAGGATGACGATGACGATGGCGAGTGCCTTGTTGGTCTCCAGGTCGATGAAGGCCGCCTCGTATAGAGCGATTGGCAGCGTCCTCGTGGCGTCGACCGGCCCCCCACCAGTGAGCGCGATGATCACTCCGAGTGAGGTGAGAGCCTGGTAGCTGAGCAGGATGGTGGCCAGGACGAGTTGGGGCATGATTAGCGGGATCGATACCCGCCATGCCCGCTTCCAACCGGTGGCCCCGTCGACGTCGGCCGCGTCGAGTAGCTCGGCGTCGACGGTCATGAGACCGCCGAGGAGCAACAGCACGACGAGCGGCAGATCGGACCAGACCTGGGCCAGCATCGAGGCCAACATGGCGAGTGTCGGGTTGGAGAACCAGGCGAGATCCTCGATCCCGAACAGACCCAACACCCGGTTCACTTCGCCGAAGTCCCGGTTGAGGATGAGTCTGAAGATGACCGCGGTGGCGATCCCCGAGATGAGATAGGGGACGATGGTCAGACCGCGCATGAAGCGCAATCTCCCTGTCGCCCGGCTCAGGGCGAAGGCGAACACCAGTCCCAGGGAAATGCCGATTACCAGCACCCCTGTAACGAAGATCAGCGTCCGACTGACCGACCACAAGAAATCCGGATCCTGAAAAAGGTCGATGTACTGGTCCAGGCCGACGAAATACTGAGGACCGCCGATGGAGTCGACGTCGTAGAGACTGCCCCACACCGCGTAGACCACCGGGAAGACGAGGAGGGCCGTGACTATGAGAATCGACGGCCCGGAGAGAAGATAGGGCGTGGCTCCGCTATGCCCGACCAGGCTGGATTTGTCGGCTCGCGTCAATGCCCTTCGGCGCCGGCGGCGTCGCTGCCTCGGATCCTGCTCGGAGGTGCTCACGACCTCTCGGGGCTGCGACGTGTCGATCCTGCTCACGGACCTGCTCGGAGTGGCGATGTAGCGATCGTGCAATTTATACACAATCGTGTACAGGATTGCAGGGTGTTTGCGCCGCCGGATCGCCGGCGGCCGGCTCAGATCTTGGGCAGGAGCAGGTGTGAAGGGTGGTCCGGCCGACCTCATGCGCAAACGAATCCCGCTCGAGGCGGAGTGGTTGGACTAGAGGGCGGCTTCGGCAACGAGCTGGGCGAAGGTGCATTGCTCGGGGTTTTTGTCCTCACGGAAGCCCTGGAACGAGGGTGATCTCAGGCGGCCCGCCGAGGTGAGCTGGCGGTGCTCGACTCTGGCCACCAGCGACGGCGTGACCCAATGCGCCCGGCGAAGCTCGGGGCGGGATCGCAACACGTCGGAGGGAAACGGCGGCTCGGTCTCCTCGAGAGCTTTCAATCGGTCGAGTGCCTCGTCCAGCGACTGGCGATTGAAGCCGGTGCCGACGTTGCCGACGTAACGCAACTCCTCGTCGTCGTAGACGGCCATCATCAGCGAGCCCAGGCTTCCCTTCCGTTGCCTTTCACCCTCGGTCCATCCGACGATCACCACGTCGGCATCGAAGGTGACCTTGACTTTGAGCCAATCGCGGGAGCGTGCTCCCGGCATGTACAGGGAGGAGAGTCGCTTGGCCATGATCCCCTCCAGCCCCTGCTCCGCGGCAGCCTGAAACAGCGCCGTCCCCGCCTTTTCGACGATCGGCGAAATCTGGAGGCTCTCCGACGGGACGATGGTGTCCTCCAGTATCCGGCGACGCTCCATTAGCGGTCGGTCGGTCAGGTCCTCGCCATCGATGTATAGGAGATCGAAGACGATGTAGGCCACCGGTATCCGGCGTGCCTTCTCCTCCACCCGTCGTTCGTCCCTGAGATGCATCCGCTGC
>CAZRID010000311.1:0-4087 GCA_964600055.1 uncultured Acidimicrobiaceae bacterium | reverse complement strand
GGCTCCTTGATCGAGCGGTACAGCTTCTTGTGCTCCAGGTAGATGACCGGGTTGGGGTCACGGATCGAAGCCAGAAGCAAGCCCTTGGCGTTGTACGGCCCGGATGGGGTGACGACCTTGAGACCAGGGTGGTGGGCGAGGAGGCCTTCGGGGCTGATCGAATGATTGGGCCCGGCCCTGAGCCCGGCGCCGCTGGGCCCTCTCACGACCATGGGAACCGAGGCGCCGGTCTTCCAGTGGTACTTGGCCGCTTCGTTGACCAACTGGTCGAGCCCGGGGTAGATGAAGTCGCTGTACTGAAGCTCGACCACAGGACGCCGGCCCATCAGGGCGGCCCCAACTGCCGAGCCGATCATTGCCATCTCGGCGATTGGGGTGTCGATGACCCGCTCCGGGCCAAACTTCTCGAAGAGACCGGCGGTGGCCTTGAACGCCCCACCGAACCGGCCAACGTCCTGGCCCATGATGAACACGTTGCCGTCCCGTTCCATCTCCTGGGCGAGGGCCGAGTTGATCGCATCGATCAACGTTGACTCCGGCCCCTCGGAGGGTGTCGGCTCGGTGGCGACAGGCTGGAGACGATGTGCGAACACACCCTCGCCAACGGTGGCCGGGTCCGGGTCGGGCTGGGTGGCGGCCCAATCCAGTGCCTCGACGACCCGCTTCTCGGCGTTGGCCAGGATCTCGGCCCGTCGATCGTCACTGAGAAGTTGACGCCCGACGAGGTAGGTCTCGAAGCGAGTCAAAGGGTCTCGCTCCTCCCATCGGGAACGCATGTCGTGGGGCACATAGTCGGCCGAGTCGTGCCCGGCATGGCCGAAGCGGCGGAAGGTGACCGCTTCGATGATGCTGGGACCCAGTCCGCTGCGGGCACGTTCGACAGCCGTGACGGCCGCGTCGTAACAGGCAAGCACGTCGTTGCCGTCAACTACTTTGCCCGGGATCCCGTATCCGGCGGCGCGATCAGCGAAGTGCTCGAGGATGGTCTCGTGATCGGTCGGAGTCGAGTAGGCGAACTGGTTGTTCTGGATCGTGAACACCACGGGGAGACGGAGCACGGCGGCGAAGTTGACCGACTCGTGCCAGGTACCGGTAGCGGTGGCTCCCTCACCGCAGTTCGCCAACGCCACACGGGCCTCGTTGCGCTGCTTGAAGGCGAGGGCGGCGCCCACGGCCACGGGGTAGGCGTCGGGGAGGGGAGAGACGACCATCAACGAGCCGACATCGAATGCAGCAAAGTGGCTGTTGCCGTCCCGGCCCCGGCTTGGGCCATCGGCCTTGCCCAGGAAGTTGAGGGCGATCGCTTCGAGAGCCACACCCTTGGTGAGTTGTGCAGTGAGATCGCGGTGGGTCCCGCCGAAGATGTCATCGAGCCGTAGGGCGGATGTGAAGCCGACCATGGCCGCTTCCTGCCCAACGCCGGGATAGACAGCGCCGGGGAGACGGCCGCTGCGGTACATGTTGTGAAGCCGGGTCTCGAGGGTTCGGCCCAGGACCATCGACTCGTATAACTCGAGTAGCCGCTCGTCGCTGAGCTCTGCGGCGGCGCCGATCGCCGTGATCGGCGCGAGACTCGCACGTGGGGCGGATCGATTGACGGATTCGGGTGCTGTGTCCATTTTGCTCGTGTTTGCTGTGCTCATCTTGACCTTTCCAATATTTCTATGATACACTAGAAAAAACGGAACGGACTCTGTTTCTCCACCCGATGGGGGGAGTACCGCCGGAGGCGGGGAGGGGGATTCTCGGCCCCCGAAGGGCCCGCGCTGACCGCACACCGTTGCACATGAAAGGAACCCTTGTGACCGACCTTCCCTCCGACCCCATTCGCCGCGAGCACCGCGAGCTCCTTCCCCACCTGCACCACGTCGAAGACGCCGCGGTCCGGGTGTCCGGATGGGACGCTTCGCAGGCCCGCCGGCGTCTCCCCCAGATCGTTGAATTCCTCAGCGGAGACCTGATCCCACACGCCGTGGCCGAAGACGATGTGCTGTACCCGGCCATCGACCGCATCATTGGGGCGAGAGGAACGGCAACGATGCGGGTTGACCACGTCGAGATCGGCGAACGGATCGAGCGATTGAGCCGCACTGTCGATCTAGCTCTTGGTGACTGGGACAACCGGGATCTGGTCGCCGATCTCTCACGACAACTCGCAGCATTGGCCGCCATTGTCCTGCTCCATTTCCGAAAGGAAGAGGAAGTGCTGCTTCCGATCCTCGACGCCGGGATGTCCGTTGTTGATGGACACCAGCTCTTCGAGCAGATGGGGCACACCGCCCACGCTCATGACCATGCCTGAAACCGAGCAGCAGGATCCGGAGCTGACCCGAAACAGTTTGTCCGAGGACGCATCACGCACCCTCGGCTTCGACCATTCCATGAGCTGAGGCGCGAGATGTGCGAATACTGCGGATGCCGAGACAACCCCGAGATCGCCCTGCTCGGGGCGCAACACGATGCGATCGTCGAGCTGGCCGACCAGGTCCTCGCAGCCGTGCAGACCGGTGATGAGACCATGCTCGGAGCCGTGGCTCGCCTGCGTGAGCTTCTGTTGCCGCATGTTGAGCGCGAAGAGACCGGAGTGTTCAGGGTGGCGGAGGCGATGGGGCTCACCAACGAGTACATCGACGACCTGGAAGGCGATCATCGTCAGTTCGAAGCCGTCCTCAGCAGACCAGAGACACTCGACACCGAGTCGCTGGAGTCACTGGTCGAAGATCTCTACCGCCATATCGCAGTCGAGGAGTACGACCTCTTTCCGGTGGTGGCCAGGGAGCTCAACGGGTACCGGGTCGCCCCCCTCGGCTTGGCCGCCCCGGCTCAACTCTCGGACTTGTAAACCAGCCCTTCGTTGCCGGCGGAGCTCAGGGTGAGAGTGTCACCCTCGATCGCCGCTCGGAAGCCATCGCCCAGGACCGTCACCACCAGGTTGTCCTGCTCCTCGAGCTCCGGAGTGCACTCGCCTTCGGCGGACAACTCGTTGAGGAGCACCTCCGCCCCGGTGACCGTATAGCGGCCGTTCAGACTCCGACACCCGGTCGATCCGAGCATCGACCCGTCGGTGAACAGCTCGAGGGTTGCCCTCTCGCCCATGACGGAGGAGACAGAGTCGCCCTGGACCAGGCTGTCGAGAACCCATACCGTTCCAGTCAGCTCGGCGGTGGGGACGGGGGGCAATGCGACGAAATCCAGTTCGACGCCCTCACCGCTCAGGGTCAGGGTGTCCTCGCCCATCGAGAAGGTCTCGACCCGGCTGAACGCCTGGAGGTACATATGCTCGGAGGTCATTGTCTCGTCCGGAGAGCAAGCCATCTCGGTCCCAAAGATCTCCGAGAATGTGATCTCGTTCCCGGAGATGGTGTAAGAACCGCCATACCCGTTGCAGGCGGCGGTGCCTCCGGCACCGTCTTCGGTGAAGGAGAGGGTGATCGGGTGGCCGTCCACGATCGGGATCGGTGCGCCGTCGATGGTGCCCGACTCCAGCTCCCATGCGCTCTCGGTCGGGTCGGCAGCGGCCGAATCGCCCGGATCGGCACAAGCTGCAAGCCCCAGGCCGAGAGCGGCGAGAAGGATGAGCGGGCGTCTGATCAGGATTAGGCGCTCTCGTCCACCGCGAACACCAGTTCAACACCTTCTCCGGTAAGGGTCAGTGTGTCATCGGTGGCGCTGAAGGTCTCGACCAGACCAAGAGCCGCTTGATACTTCGCCTCCGACTCCATCACATCTTCTGGCTCACAGGCCATCATCGTCTGACCCAGGTCGGAGAATGCGATCTCAGTGCCAGACATGGTGTAACCACCGAAATAGGAGTTGCAGGCGGAATCTCCCCCGACGCTTCCCTCGTCGAAGACCAAGGTGATCGGGTGGTCATCGAGGGACGGGGACGGGCTCACCATCGAGGGTGCCTGACTCGAGTACCCAGGCGACCTCGGTCGGGTCGGAGGCGGCCTGCTCGGACGGATCGCCCGACCAGAGTCAGTCCAAGGACGGCGATCAAGACAAGTGTTCTTTTCATAGTGCGTTGGACGCTACGCGTCCTCAGACGGTTCCGATCATCTTGTCGAGTCGGTGAGCTCGTAGACGA
>CAZRID010000310.1:0-4096 GCA_964600055.1 uncultured Acidimicrobiaceae bacterium | reverse complement strand
CTAGTGGCCCGTCGCACAAATAGCTGCGCGGTCTCGCCGGCCCTCGACGCCGCTGGCTGCGTCCTCGGCCTCGACGAACGATCAGGTGCGCCTTCGTCCTGCGTCCTTGCCAGCGACCCCGATTGCTCGGCGACACCTCGGCATCAATTGAGCGACAGACCACTAGAGCCGCTCCAAATCGTCGAGATAGCGGTCGATGAGGCCCTGTTGCATCTTGGCGTCCAGTGACTCGCCGACGATCTTCTCGGCGAGACCGACCGAGATCTCCCCCACTTCGCGGCGGGCCTCGGCCATGGCCCGGGTCTTTTCGGTCTGTGCCTCCTCGCGCGCCTTGGCCAGGGTCTGGGCGGCCTCCTCCTCGGCTCGGGTGACGATGTCAGCTTTCAACTGCTCCCCCGCCAATCGGGCTTCTTCGATCAAGCGGGCACCTTCGGCCTTGGCCCCCGCGAGCTGCGCCTTGTAGTCGGCGAGAAGACTCTCGGCCTCCTTCTTGGTCTCCTCGGCATGGGAAAGCTGACCGCTGATTGCCTCTTGACGGGCATCGAGGGTCTTGTTGATGGTGGGCAGGGCCTTCTTCCAGACGAAGAAGAAGACGATGGCGAAGGCCAGAATCCCGGCGACCAGCTCCGAGGTATGGGGCAGGACCAGGCTCAGCCCGGAGCTCGCCTCCTCACCCTCCTCGGTGGCCAGAATTAGGACCGTGTTCAAGGTGTGCATCACGCGCTAGCGATGAAGAAGAGGACGAACCCGATCAGCGCCAGCGCCTCGGTGAGGGCGATGCCGAGGAACATGGTGGTCCGGATCGTCCCCTGCATCTCGGGCTGGCGGGCCATGGCGGTTATGGCGTTACCGGCCACGATCCCGATGCCGATGCCGGGGCCGATGGCCCCCAGGCCGTAGCCGACCAGGGCAAGTGCGCCGGTGAGGGCCTCGATGTTGCCTTCCATTCTCTTTCTCCTTAGTGCTCGAAGTGGATGGACGATTCGATGTAGATGGCGGTCAACAGGGTGAAGATGTACGCCTGGAGGACCGCAACCAAGACCTCCAGGAGGAACATGAACAGGCCCAGACCGAACCAGAACACACCGATGGTGCCCTTGAGCCCGACCTCGGGGATGGCGGCCAGGAAGATCACACCCGATCCGAGGAGCAGGGTGAGCATCAGGTGGCCGGCCACCATGTTGGCGAAGAGCCGGACCGCCAGAGTGATCGGGCGGAGCAGGAAGACCGAGACCAGCTCGATCAGCCCGACCAGCCAGCGGAGACCGATCGGAACATGTCTGGGCCAGGCGGTGTCGATCAAATAGCGGAAGTTGTTCCGGGCGAAGCCCATGAACATGAAGATGAAGTAGGTGACCAGGGACAGGAAGAGTGGGATCGCCATCCGCGCCGTGATTGGGAAGTTGATGAATGGGGTCACCTCAAACAGGTTTCCCACGAGTAGAAAGAAAAAGAGGGACATCAGATAGGGGAGGTACTTGGTCGATTCGGGGCCGATGATGTCCCGCCCGATGCCGTCGCGAACGAAGCCGACCAGGCCCTCGATCGCGGCACCATATTTGGTCGGGACCAGTCGCTGCTGTCTCAGCCCGAAGTAGAGGATCGCCACCGTCACGAAGGCGGCCAGGAACATGAGGACCTCGACGCGGCCGAACTCGAGGCCGCCGATGGTGAAGATGGCGGGGAACTCGAAGAGTTCGTTGACGTTGGCCGGGGCGCAGATCACCTCGTTGGCGACGTCACATTCGGTGGCGAGGATCATCGACGCCAACTCGGTTCCCTTTCTCTACTCGATGTCATCGATACCGCTTCCCACGTCAGCAGGGCGAAGTAGGCGACCACTGCCGATATCCCAAATGCCAACCGGTCCACCTCGACCAGGCTGGCGATCAGGTAGACGGCGCCGATGAACAGTCCAAGACGTAGGAAGAAACCGATCAGAGCGGCGGCATGATAAGCCTGGAGGCTGATCCTTGCCGAAATCGAGAGGATCGCACCCGAGAGGAGGAAGTTGGCTACGACAACTGCAACGCCAAGGGCCGCGCTCCATGCCCCATCCCATCCTCGAAGGAGGCCGAAGGCAAGGACGAGCGCCGGGCCGATATAGATGCCCCTGGCCACGGTGTGCCTGGCGATATTGGCCTCAATGGGTGGGCCGTGCTCAACGCTCACGCCCGACCTCCTCGATCTCCTTCGACCAACGCCACATGTTCATGAACCCCGAGTAGCAGCCAAGCAGGATCCCGACCACGACCAGCCAGGGTTCGGTGCCGAGCCACATGTCGGCCAGGTAGCCGAGCAGGGTGCCGGCCAGGATCGACCCGAGAAACGAGCCACCCTGAATCCAACCTTCGTTGACGGCGCGCCCGACTTGTTGATGGGGTGTGTCGTGTTTCATCGGCTATCGGTTAGATGGACTGAGCCCTGAGGCGGGCTTGTGAATCTATTCACAAAGTGTAGGAGAGGCTTCGGCTCCGGCCAAATCGGAACCTAGCAACAACATGCCGGCCGACTGGCCGAAGCTTCTGCCACGTCACCAGTTTGTCCCCCCGAAGGGGGGACCGACCGAGCGCAGCGAGGGCGAGGGGGGTTCGGTTTGTCCCCCCGAAGGGGGGACCGACCCAGCGCAGCGAGGGCGAGGGGGGTTCGGTCCCAAGCCACATACGCGCGCCCTCACACATGTCCCGAAAAGTCGTGGGGGTAGGGGGGAAAGCTGGCTGCCAGCTCTGACACCCGTCCCGCCACCTCGGCAAGGACCGAATCGTCGGAGCGGTTCTGCAGGGCGCGGGCGATGAGTGTTGCCACCTCGGAGGCCTGCTCCTCTTTCATCCCCTGCGTGGTCATCGCCGGGGTCCCGATCCTGAGACCGGAGGCGCGGAACGGGGGTCGGGGGTCGAACGGAATCGTGTTGAAGTTGAGGGTGATCCCGACCGCGTCGAGCAGCTTGGCCGCATCCTTGCCGTTGAGGTCTTCATCGACGGAGCGCAGATCGACCAGAAAGAGATGATTGTCGGTCCCGCCGGAGACGACACGCACACCCGCTTCCTGAATGGATGCGGCCATCACCCTGGCGTTGGCCACGATCTGCTCGGTGTAGTCGTGGAACGCGGGTTGCATCGCCTCCTGGAAGCACACCGCTTTGGCCGCCACCTGCGACTCGATCGGCCCACCCTGGGCGTTGGGGAACACCGCCTTGTCGACCGCCTTCGCATACTCGTCCTTGCTCAGGATCAGCCCGCCCCTAGGCCCACGCAATGCCTTGTGGGTGGTCCCGGTCACGACATCGGCAAACGGCACGGGAGACGGATGGGACCTCCCGGCAACCAGTCCGATGAAATGTGCGGCGTCGACCATGAAGATGGCCTCGATCTCGTCGGCTATCGACCGGAATCCCTCATAGTCGAGGGTTCGGGAATAGGCCGAATAACCGGCGAGCACGATCTTGGGCTTGTGCTCCAGGGCCAGGGACCGGACCTGGTCCATGTCGATGAGCTCGGTCTCCGGATCAACTCCGTAGGCCACAAAGTCGTAGTAGAGACCGGAGAAATTGACCGGGGAGCCGTGGGTGAGATGCCCACCCTGGTCGAGACGCATCCCGAGCACCCTGTCCCCCGGGTCGAGAAGGGAGAAGTAGACGCCCATGTTGGCCTGGGCGCCGGAATGGGACTGGACATTGGCGTGCTCGGCTCCGAACAACTCCTTGGCCCGATCGATGGCCAGCTGCTCCATCTCGTCCACCACCTGACAGCCTTCGTAGTAACGACGTCCCGGGTAACCCTCGGCGTACTTGTTGGTGAACACCGATCCCGAAGCTGTCATCACCGCCGGCGAGGCGAAGTTCTCCGAGGCGATGAGGTGGATGTGTGAGTTCTGACGTTCAAGGTCTTTGCGGATGAGTCCCGCAATCGCGGGGTCGACCTGCTCCAAAGGGTCCATCGAGATCATGGCCCCGAGGGTAACTCGTGCCCCGACCACTAAACGTTCGCCGCGTTCAGGACGGCCAGATGACGTCGCTGGCTTCGTCCTCGTCCTAGACGAACTGCCCGGTGCGCCTTCGTCCTGCGTCCTTGCCAGGCGACGCCCCTGACTCGCCCTG
>CAZRID010000309.1:0-4127 GCA_964600055.1 uncultured Acidimicrobiaceae bacterium | reverse complement strand
GAAAGAGGATTACGCCACGCTGTGGCAGTGACCGTACAGCCGCCAACTCACCCGGTGGTGTCGGCGTTCAACTCGGCGGCCTCCAGTGGGAGGTTTATGTGACCATGCTGGATCTCGATCGCCCGAGCCACGTCCTTGGCCTCGTAGGCCTCTAGGAGGGCGAAATGGTCGTCAATCGCTCGTCTTCTGATCTCGGGGTGGAGCCGTTGCGCCTGAGCCACGAACACCCCACCGGCCTCCTCCAGGGCCTGGAGCATGTTGCCCAGCCTTTTGGTGTGGGTCGCGTGGTGGAAGATGGAATGGAACTCGCTGTTCTTCTGCACCCAGGATCCGAGATCTTCTTCATGCGAGAGGTCGTCGGCCATGACCCGGGCCCGGCCGAGTTGTGCGGACGTGATGTTGGCCATCGCCTGACTCACGGCGAAGTCTTCGAGCGCGCGACGGATCTCGATGATCTCGACCATCTCATCCCAATCGGGCAACCGGACGGTCCCGATTCGATGACTGTCCAGGGTGATCAATCCTTCGCTGGCGAGGTCCCGCATTGCCTCGCGCACCGGAGTGGTGCTGACACCGAGTTGGTTGGCTATCTCGGTTTGAACGAGTCGTGAGCCACCGGCCAGGTCGCCGCGAAGGATCGCGGCACGCAGCACATCACGTACCAAATCGACGGCTGTGATCCGCCGTGAGGTTGTTGTGTCCAGGCGAAGACTGTCTTCCATGGTCATGACGACTCCTCAGCGATTGATCACCGTCCGGGTGGCTCGGCGCACAAAACACCGGCGCTTGGTAAACGGCAGCACGTTCTGTACTATACCGACTATAGAGAGTAAAAGCGGTAGGGGACCCGTCTCACGGCAAATCTTGGCCATGAATCAGGGAGAAAGACATGAGCAGATACGCCAAAGGGCCATTCGCAGTCGACTGGGAGGATCGGTACGACTTCGCCGAGCTTCGCCGGCAACGTGTGGCCAAGGCCCAGAAGGCGCTTCTCGCATCTGAGGCCGACGCGGTCCTGGTTTGGAAGGACGAGAACGTTCGGTATCTGACCTCTCTACGTGCCCAGCTCATCGCCGGTAAGACAACCTCGCTCAATGGCGCCCTGCTCACCGCCGACGCCGACCCGGTCCTGCTTGGCTCCGGTGGCGAGATCGACAAGGCGCGGTTCGGGATGAGCTGGATCGGCGAAGCGCACGCCGTCCCGATCATGGAGCAGCGCGAGTTGGTGGATGGATTCGTCAAGAACATCCTCACCCCACTCCTCGACTCGAGAGGCCTCACCTCGGGTCGGCTGGCCGTCGATCAGGCGAACATCTCTTTCATCCAATCGATGGGTGCCCACTTTCCCGACCTGGAGCTTCTCGACGGCGACACCGTGATGCAGCAGGCCCGCTGGATCAAGACCGATCTCGAGGTAGCAGTGATCGAAGAGGCGTGCGCCATCGGCGACTCCGTGACCCAGCGCGCCCTCGATGAGACCAGGGCCGGCCGACGTGAGCTCGACGTGGCTGCCGACGCCATGCAGACCCTGTTCCAACTCGGTGGCGAGATGGCTCATGTCATCACGCCGTTCGTTGCTTCAGGCGAGCACATGTCGCCCCCTCATCGGCTCGCCACCGACAAGATCATCCGAAATCAGGATCTGTGCTTCATCGACATCGGCGCCATGTGGAACGGCTATTTCGCAGACATCGGACGGACCACGATCGTCGGGAGGCCCTCGAAAGAGCAACAGAAGATCTACACGGCCGTCTACGAGGGGCTGATGGCCGGTCTGGACAAGATGCGGCCCGGGAACACCAACCAGGACTGCGCCGACGCCATCATCGCCAAGATCGGTGATCACGGGCTGGAAGACCATTTGTTCAGCCTCTTCATCGGCCACGGGATCGGTATGGGCGCCAACGAGCCCCCATACATAGGAGAGACCCTTCCCGGTGCCACCACCTACGAATTTCAGCCCAACATGGTGTTTGCCGTCGAGCCTCTGGTGTGGGTTCCCAACGTGCGTGGCGGTGGTGGTGTGCGCATCGAAGACATGGTGTTGATCACCGACGGAGATCCCCACCTGCTTTCCCGGGTCGAATACGAGGAGCGACTGCTGGTCTGACTTGATTGCCGGCCGACTTTGCCCGTTTGGCTCCAGGTCAGAACGCGCTTCTCGTCCTGGGGACCACCTACCTCTAGACCCGGGGTGAGGGTTCGACCTCGGGCAAACAGACGCCGGTCGGCCGGAGCTACCGCCGCGTGTCAAGGCCGTCAGGCGTCGAGCGCCTCGATGACGGCTTCGACGATCATCTGCGCTACCCGGTCCACAGATTCATGAGTGTTGCCGGCGACGTGGGGAGTCAACACGAGGTTGGGCACATCGGCGAAGATTGAAGCCGGTTCGGGCCCCAAGGGTTCGCTGGCGAAGACATCGAGAGCCGCACCGGCCAGGGCGCGGTTCCGCAGGGCCTCCGCCACCGCTGCCTCGTCGACAGTTCCCCCGCGAGAGGTGTTGATCAGCACGGCTGACGGCTTCATCAGGGCCAAAGAGCGGGCGTCGATGAGATTTCGGGTTCCGGGGTCGAGCGGTATGTGCAAGCTGATCACGTCGGCCACCCTCAGCAACTCCTCGAGGGAAAGTGGGGTGCTGGTGTGCCATCCGGGATCGGTTTCGGGGACAAAGGGATCGTGGGCGACGATCCTCATCCCGAACGAGGCAGCCCGTGTCGCGACCTCCCGGGCAATGGCGCCGAAGCCCACCAGGCCCAACACCTTGCCCATCACCTCGTGACCGAAGGCGTGCCCCTGACGGGGCCATTTGCCGGCGACCATCGACTCAGTCATCCCGAACACACCCCGGGTCAGCACCAACATGGCCCCGATCACATACTCGGCCACCGAGACCGCGTTGGCGCCAGCAGCCGGGATCACTCTCAGCCCTGCTCTGGCGCAGGCGTCCATGTCGATGTTGTCGAGCCCTACCCCGAGACGGCCGACGACCCGCATCGACCCCGCGGCCGCTATGAGCTCGTCATCGATTCGAGTGCGATTCCGGATGAAGATGGCCGCGGCATCGGTGATCTGTTCCAACAATCGGGGTCGGTCGGCATACATGTCGGGGTCGTACACGACCTCGTGCCCTTCGCGCAGCACGTCGACAAACTTGTCCGGGAGATACTCGGACACGACCAGCTTGCTCACCTCGGCTTGAGACCGATGATCTCCCGCGCCTCGGACGGGGTGGCGATGTCTCTTCCATGCGCTTCGGCGATGCCGACGATCTTGTCCACCAGGCGGGCGTTGGTGTCGGCGAGCTGCCCGGACGAGAGATAGGGGTTGTCCTCGGCGCCGACCCTGACGTGGCCACCGAGACCGATGACCATCGACAGGAGCTTCCACTGGGTGGTCGGGCTCATCACGCTCACGTTGTAATTGACGAACTCGGGGAGCAGATCGGTCATGTAGAGCAGCGCGGCCTCTGTGGGCGGGGTCCACGAGCCGCCTTCCCAATCCAGGAACAGGGTGGCCCACACCGGTTCTGCCAGCAGACCCTCCGAGTGGAGCTTGTTCAGGTTCCACACCGCCCCCGAGTGGAACACCTCGACCTCCGGCTTGACATTGTGCTTTGGCAGCTCAGTTGCATAGTCACGGAGCTCGTCGAGGGGATGAAGCGAATAGATGAGGTTGGGCGGATACTCGGGGTCGGGTTGGAAATGCTCGTCGTGGGCGTTGAAGGCCACCGACATCATCTCCGGGCGAAGATCCAGCAGCGGCACCCGGTCTTCGAATCGCGCCCCGGCTATGCCGTATTGAATGATCGTGTCCCTCTCGGAGCGGATCCCGTCGGTGATCTCGGCCCACCCTTCGACATCGAGCCGGCTCAATTTGCGCCCATCGGCCTGTAGCTCAGCCTCGAGCTTGCGGACACCATGGAGGTGTGAGATCGCCGCCCCGGCATCGATGCACCTGACGTACTCCTCGGCGATGACCGCAGTGTTCTCACGGGTGGGGGCCGGGCAGTTCGAATTCGACGGGTAGGACACCGATGAGTCGCAGGCGGCAGTGATGATCAACTTGTCCATCAAGTGGTCTGTCGCTGAATTGATGCCGCGGTGTCGCCGAGCCATTCGGGGTCGCTG
>CAZRID010000308.1:0-4136 GCA_964600055.1 uncultured Acidimicrobiaceae bacterium | reverse complement strand
CTGGCACCGAACATCTCCAGCGACAGGGTGGTCGTCGTCGGCTTCGATCGGGGCTATCGGGACGGTCGGACTGAAAACGGGCTGCTAAAACCCGATGTGGCCGCAATTCGGGCCGCGGTGCAGGAGGCTTTGAACGGGAAGACCTCGGAGGACTCGAGCATGGCAATGGCTTCGGACGCCTGTGCCCGATGACCTCGCTCCCGCTAGGCCCGTTCCCTGAGGCCCCAGGATTCAACCGGGCACTCGACCTGGATCAGGAAGACCCGCTGTCCGGCTTCCGGGATCGCTTTGTCATCGAGGACCCTTACCTGATCTATCTCGACGGGAACTCACTCGGCCGCATGCCCCGGGAGGCAGGGCGGCTGATCGAGCAGGTCGTGAGCCATGAGTGGGGTGACCGTCTGATCCGTTCCTGGAACGAGGGCTGGTGGGACCTTCAACTCGAGCTCGGTGACCAGCTGGCACCCATCATCGGTGCGTCGCCGGGTGAGGTGATCATCTCAGACTCGACGTCGGTGAACCTCTACAAGCTGGCCATGGCGGCGATGAGGGCCTGTCCCGGCCGTACCAGGATCGTCACCGACGACCTGAACTTCCCGACCGATGTCTACGTGCTCCGGGCGGCGGCTGCTGCAAATGCTGCCGAGCTGGAGATCGTCCCCAGCACCGGGCTATTGGGGCCGGTGGCTGAATTGGAAGCTGCGATCGATGAGTCCACAGCGCTGGTGTCGCTGTCACACACCAACTTCAAGTCGGGATACACCTACGACCTGGCCGGGATGACGGCGGTCGCCCATCGGGCCGGGGCCATGGTGTTATGGGATTTGAGTCATTCCGTTGGTGCAGTCCCCATCGACCTAACAGGGGCCAGAGTCGACCTGGCTGTTGGCTGCACCTACAAATACCTCAACGGTGGGCCGGGCTCGCCGGCTTTTCTCTACGTCCGCCGTGATCTCCAGGATGGGCTCGACAACCCGATCACCGCATTGTGGGGCCACGCCGAGCCGTTCACCTTCGACCTGGAGTTCAGGCCGGTGGGCGGGATTCGCAAGTTCCACACCGGCACGATGCCAATACTCTCCCTTGCCGCCTTCGCCGCCGGGATCGCCGACCTGAACGAGGCGGGAATGGTCCGGGTGCGGGCGAAGTCCGTGTCACTCAGCGAGTATCTGATCGAACAGTGGGAGGAGCATCTGGCACCGCTCGGGTTCGCTTTGGCTTCCCCGCGTGACCCTGGCGTGCGCGGCTCACATGTCTCGCTTTCCCACCCCGAGGCCTGGCCGTTGGCCCGGGCGCTGGTCGAGATCGGAATGGTGATCCCGGACTTCCGGGCTCCGGACAACCTGAGACTCGGTTTGTCGCCCATGTACACCACGCATCTGGAGGTGCACACCGCGGTGCAGCGGCTGGCAGGCATCGTGGAGGGCGGTTTGCACACGAGCTACACGGACATGACCCTGACGGTCACGTGAATATCCGGGAGCCAGGGGTCGGCATTCGCACCGGTCTGTAACAGGCACTCCAGGTCAGCCACCTCCGGCTGTCTTCGCGTTGGGTAATCTCGTCCGTGATGAGGGCAGGTAGGCGCCAAACGAGACGAAGTCACCTGCCCGGGTACTCCCTTTGCGATTGCGAGGAAGAGGCGAGTCGACCGCATATGTCGATTGCCGTTTCCGACTCGCCATCCAAGGAGTTCACCCTTGCTCGTCTTTCTTTCTCGTCATAGGTATTCGCTGTCGTTGACGGCGGCCGCCGCCGCGTGGGGTCTCGCAACCGTCATCAGCAAGCGGGCCGTCGAAGAAATACCTCCATTGACGCTCTTGCCGATGCAGCTCACTGTCAGCGTCGGTGCGCTCGCCATCCTGGTCCGAGCTCAGCGACAAGAGTTGAGCTGGTCCCCACAGATTCGCCGTCTCGGAGCGTTGGGCGTTCTCAACCCTGGTGTGTCGTATGCGTTGACCCTTCTCGGCCTGACATACATCACCGCCAGCCTCTCGGTGCTGCTCTGGGCGGTAGAGCCACTCATGATCATTGCACTCGCGTGGTGGCTCCTGAACGATCGGATCACCCGGCCGCTGGTGACAGCATCTGTCGTCGCCTTGAGTGGGGTGCTCCTCGTCGTATTCGAATCCGGTAACAACGGACAGTTGACCGGCATCGTCCTGACCCTGGCCGGGGTGGCGGTGTGTGCGATCTACACCGTGATATCGAGAAAATCAATGGACACCCAGTCGACCCTGGTGATCGTGATGGTCCAGCAGTCATTTGCCCTGGTGTTCTCCCTGGCGCTTCTCGCCGCGGCCACATTGATCAATCAGTCCGCGCTATTGCCTGAGGCGTCTACAGCAGCCTGGGTCAGCGCTGCATTCTCGGGGTTGCTCTACTACGCCGCAGCCTTCTGGTTCTACCTCACCGGGCTGCGTCGAGTGCCAGCCTCCGTCGCCGGGGTATTCATAAACCTCATACCCGTGTTCGGAATCGCCGCCGGTCGTTTCCTACTCGACGAACAGCTCACCAGCCGACAATGGCTCGGTGCATTTCTCATCGTCAGTGCAGTCGGCAGCATCGCAAGTCTGTCAAAGAGCTTCAGCGGTCGACGGTGACTGCGGGTAGCGGCACGTGGCCGAGAACCCGCTCGCACGGCTGCGAATTGTCGTGGTGGGCGATACTGGACTTGAACCAGTGACCTCTCGCGTGTGAGGCGAGCGCTCTAGCCGGACTGAGCTAATCGCCCGGTGTCTTGGGGCCGGAACCCGCAGGATACCGAGCCCTCATCGTCTAGGCCATCCGGGAGAAAACCCCGTCAATCGAAGGCATGGCGAACCTGTCGCTCCTTAGAGTCGTGATGACCGGCCGGCACACCGAGGAGGAACCATGACGACCGAGCCACCAGGAACTCCGGAGCCAATCCCCGTCCGCAAGCCCGCCCCGGCCGTTCCACCGCCGGCGCCGGCACCTGTTGCGGCTTCGATGAGCATGTCAGGCGAAACCATGGTGATGATTGGCGGGGTTTTGGTCCTTGCCTCTTATGTGATCTTCGGACTTATCGCAAACGAATACCACCAATACATCGTCCAACTCGTTGCCGCGGTGTTCGCTGTGCTGCTGCCGACCGTCAACAAGGAAGCCGTCGGGAGGGTCGCGCCGTTTCCTGATGTGATGAAAGTGCTCGGGTACACGATCGCCGTCGGAGGTCTCTTCGAATTCCTATTCGATGTCAGATTTGGGATCCTCGATGACTTCATGGCCATCGCAGGAGCAGTCGTCGCCTACGCCGGTTATGTCCTCGCCTTCATCGGAGCACGAGCGATCAAGACCTGATCCGGTTTCCAGCCGGTTCGTGATTCAATCTCGTTGTGAATCGGACAGAATTCGAGACGGCAGTCGACGCCGCCCTGGAGAGCCTTCCCGCGTGGGTCATCGAACAGTTGGACAATCTCCACGTCGTGGTCGAGGAGCGCCCGTCTCCGGAGCAAGGTGACGTTCTCGGCCTCTATGAGGGAGTTTCCCTGCCCGAGCGCGCCTCCGACTACTGGGGTGCGCTCCCAGACCGGATCGTCGTCTTTCGCCAGCCGCATCTCGAGATGGGCTTGACCGATCGGGAGTTGATCGTGGAGATCCGCAAGACAGTTCTTCACGAGATCGCCCACCATCTGGGCATCGATGACGACCGGCTCGAAGAGATCGGCTGGGATTAATGGCACTTCGCTACCGGCGTCGTGTCTCCGCAATCCCGGCCTTGCGCAGGACGTCTGCGGGCACGCCAAACTTCCGCCAAGCCGTGTAACTGATGCCCTTTCTGTCGGAGTAAGAGCTGGCGTGGGCGACAAATCCTGCCGCCAGTCCCTCGATGTTTGCCCCGTCCTCGACGTTGGCCAATGCAGCTTCGATGTCCAGTCTCGACTGCATGAGATCGACTCTCTTCAAAGGGTCGCTCTCGTCGGTGAGCTTGCCGTTTACCCGGTCCAACCGCTTGTCCAAACTCTCCTTTGTCACCGGTCGCCCTGGCTTGCGTGAGTCCAAGGCTTGGAGATATGCCTTGATCGATCGCGCTTCGAGCCGGCCTTGAGCGAGAGCGGCTTTGTGTTCTTGTGACATCGGCACCGGTGTTCCTCCAATCGACGGGGGTTTGCTCG
>CAZRID010000307.1:0-4137 GCA_964600055.1 uncultured Acidimicrobiaceae bacterium | reverse complement strand
CAGCGGCGTCGAGGGCCGGCGAGACCGCGCAGCTATTTCGGCGACGGGCCACTAGTACTGATCAGGTTCCGGTGGGCCCGAAACGCTCGGTTCTGATCGACTCCATGTCGTGACCAAGCTCGACCAGGCTGTTGGCGGCCACCTCGACGAAAGCGGTCGGACCGCAGACATAGATCTGTGGACGCTCCCCTGGTGACCAGGCCACCTCCGCCAGCATCTCAGCGTCGATGCGACGCCCGTATCCCTGCCACCCCTCCGGCTGAGAGCGGGTGAGGGCGAGTCTCACATCGACCCCGTCATCAGAGGCAGGGTCGGCGAGCTCCTCGTGATAGATGAGGTCCTCGAGTGTTCGCGACGAATAGAGCAGCCGGGTGGGGACCGCGCTCCCCACAGCAGCACGGTGACGGAGCATCGCCCGGAACGGCACCACGCCCGAACCACCGGCGATCATCAGAAGCGGCCCGCCCATCTGCGTCTCCCAGACGAAGTAGCGGCCGATCGGGCCCCTCATCTCCAGTTGGTCGCCCGGCTCCAGCTCATCGAAAAGATAGGGGGAGACCTCACCGTCCTGGAGCCGCTCCACGGTCAGCATCAGGTGGTCGTCGTCAGGCGCAGAGGCGATCGAGTAGCTGCGTTGCGCCTGATAGCCGTCCTCGGCGGTGAGCCGGACGTCCACGTGCTGACCGGGCATGTGCCCTTCCCACATCGGGCATTCGAAGATGATGCTTCGCACCCGTGACGTCTCGTCGCGTTTGGAGACGACCCTGGCCGCCAGCCAGTTCAGTCGCCCCAATACCGCTGTTCCTGCCATGGGTCCCCGTAGTTGTGATAGCCGTATCGCTCCCAGAAGCCGGGCCGGTCCTCGGCCAGCAACTCAATGCCCCGCACCCACTTGGCGCTCTTCCAGAAGTAGAGATGCGGCACCAGCAAGCGGGCCGGGCCGCCGTGCTCGGGGGCCAGCGGCTGATCGTCGTACCCGGTGGCGATCCAGGCCTTGCCTCCCATCACGTCGGCAAGGGGCAGGTTGGTGGTGTAGCCACCGTCGCTGAATGCCATCAGATGTGTGGCCTCCGTCTCCACCCCGTCGAGAAGGACGTCGAGAGAGACCCCGGTCCACGTCGTGTCCAGCTTGGACCATTTGGTCACACAGTGAATGTCGACGGTGAACGTCTCCGTGGGCAAGGCGTTGAACTCCTCCCAGGTCCAGGACCGGGTCTCGTCGAGCAATCCTCTGACCTCGAAGGTCCACTCCTCGAGCCGGGCACGGGGCGTCGGTCCGGCGGAGAGCACTGGGAAGTCGAGGGTGATGTATTGACCGGGTGGGACACGGGTCGGATCCACCTCGGATCGTCGACCTTTGAATCCACGTGAGATGATCGGCATCGAGGGTCCTTCCTAGTGGCCCGGTGCCAGGGCCGGCCCACGCCGGTTGGCCCACCAACGGAGAAACATCCCCACCCCCAGGAATACCAGCAGCACCGCCACCGAATAGGCGGCAACACCCCCGTAGCCACCATCGCCACGAGGATCCAGGAACGGATAGGGGTACCAGTCCTCCATCGGCCCCCGGATAAGGGTGACCGCGAAATACAGGGCCGGAAAGGCCAGCCAGATCGGGAGCGAGCTCGCCCCCAACTTGCGCTCCGGGGGAAACAGCAGCCAGTCGTTCAGCAACGCCACCGGGCCCAAGGAGTGGAGGACGAAATTAACCCAGGGGTCGATAAGCCCGACGTCGGCCTCGATTGGTGCCAGCAGGACTGCATAGACCATCCCGGTGATGGTCATGTAGAGGGTGACCGCCCCCCGGAACATGGCGTTGGTCCTCATCCAGTCCGGCCAGAGCGCCTGTCCTGTCATCAGGACCGCGGCAAGGATGTTGGAGAGGATGGTGAAGAAGAAGAAGTAGTTGCCGGGGGCATAGGAGGTGGTGAGCGCCGCGATGATCGAGAGGGCTACCAGCCCTCTCAGCACCCTGGCCACGATGCCGCGGCCCAGGATCGGCTGCGAGTTGATCTGAGTCTCCATCGCCTATTGCCTCACGGTTCGATGTCTCGTCTGCATTCTGCCAGCGAGCGCCCACGATATGTTTCCGGTGGTCGGGACAAGGGAAGGACGACATCGATGGAGCTCTCGAGCACCACAACCCGCACCGCAGGAATCCTCCTCATCACGATCGCCGCGGTCGAGTACGGAGGGATCTTCCTGCTCAGCATCCATCGTGGGAACAAGGACTTCAGCGAATTCCAGAGGGGATTCTTCCGCGCCGGTCACGCCCACGCAGGTGTCCTCCTCATCCTCTCCCTTGTGGCGCTCCTATACGCCGACTCGCTCGACCTGACCGGGTTCAGTCGCTTCGCCGGACGCTCGGCCATCCCGTTGGCGGCGATCCTGATGCCGGCCGGCTTCTTCTTCTCGGCGATGGGAAAGGACCGGACCCGACCCAACCGGTTTCAGCTTCTGATCTACCTCGGAGGCCTCTCCCTCGGGATCGGGGTGGTCACCTTGGGTGTGAACTTGCTGGCCGCATGAAGCGATGTCGCTCAGTCGTCCCTGGCCCAGGCGACCATGACTGCCAGGGTGACACCCCAGACCAGGATGATCCCGGTAGCCAAACCAGATATTCCGGCCACTACCCCGGCAACGGTTCCGACCAATGTCGACACCATCACCACCAGCAGGACCGGGATGAGGCGGTCGGGCTGATCGCGGGCATCCATCACAAGGACTTGGACCGCTACCGCGTGACCTGTATTTCCTGACGGTCGCGGGGAGGGGTCCGCCGGGTGTGTGCTCAAAGCGCTCGAGCCGTCCCGCCTCATCGTCCCCAACAGCCAATTCTCCAGGGCGCGACCGTATCGGAGACCCAGCCAGAGAACCGCTGCGAACAGCGAGCCGGCCAGGAGCCACACCCAGGCGGGAGCGCCCTCCAAGCCGGCCATGGTGAAGACACCGGCGGCGACGGCCGGGATCCGCCCCACGATTGCGATCAGCATGAAACGTCGGAACGAGATGCCTGACAACCCGGCGAGAGCACATACCGCGTCATCGGGGAGCAACGGAAGGAGGAAGACCACCCATAGCAACAGACCGCCCCGGGCAGTCATCACATGCTCGTATCGGTGAATGAGATCCTCACCGACCAGTCGGACCGCCAGTGGCCGCCCCCAACGGCGCGCCACCAGGAAGACGACCGCAGAGCCCAGCGCCAACCCGGCCAGGCTCAATGCCATGGCAGGCAATGGGCCGAACGCCAGCGAGCCCACCGGTGGGAACAGGGTGCCGGGGATGGGTGCCAGCATCACCTGGAGTGCCTGTGCGAGAAAGAAGACAACCGGGCCCCAGGCTCCGAAGCCTTCGACCCATGCCCGAAAGTCCTCCGGCGAGGTGAACGTGGACGAAGTCCGATCCCACCAGCTTCCGATCTCGGGCTCGAATGCACTTGCCAGCCAGACCACGGTGAGGGCCAGGACGAATACCGCGATCCAGCCCAGTGACCGCTCACGGGCGATGTGGGTGCGCGTTGACATTTCAGACGGCATGGAGACTGACCTGGCTCACCGGCCAATTCTCAATCAGGGGCCTCTGATCGACAATCGGGGAGCACCCCCAAAGCCCCCCGATGCGGTCAGGGGTCGACGACCGGCGCCCCGCGTCCGGGGCTTCCTCCCGTTTTCGCGCGCCGATCTCGACCTCTGGGTCGAGATCGGCGCGCGAAAACGAGTCTCGGGACAGGCGGTCGAGCCGATCGGCTGATGCCCGGATTCATCCCTGCGGGGCGGAAACGATGACCGGTCGGGCGATGTGGATCGGGCCCGGATCCGACAGGCTCATGGGTACAGAGTCATCGTGAGAGGGAAGAAAACATGTCTGTGATCGAAGTCGAGAACCTGGTCAAGCGCTACGGCGACGAGGTGGTCGTCGACGATCTGACTTTCTCCGTGGAGAAGGGTGAGATCTTCGGGATCCTCGGTCCCAACGGGGCGGGGAAGACAACCACGGTCGAGTCGATCGCCGGTCTGCGTCGCCCCGACAGCGGCCGGATCAGAGTGCTCGGGCTCGACCCGCAGCAGGACGGGAACGAGATCCGGGAGCGTCTCGGGGTTCAACTCCAGGAGAGCCGGCTCCCCGACCGGATCA
>CAZRID010000306.1:0-4173 GCA_964600055.1 uncultured Acidimicrobiaceae bacterium | reverse complement strand
GAAGATGAAGAACGGGACCATCGGGACGTTGCGCGTGGCGTAGGACGTTCCGGCGGCGATCCAGGACGCAGTCGACCCGGCCTCGGTGATGCCCTCCTCCAGGATCTGCCCGTCCTGGCTCTCGGCGTAGGAGAGGAGCATCGAGGCGTCGACCGGCTCGTAGAGCTGGCCCTTGGAGGCGTAGATCTTCAGCTCCCTGAACAGCGAGTCCATGCCGAACGTCCGTGCCTCATCGGGAACTATGGGAACCACGTGTTTCCCGAAGCCCTCGGCGCGGGCGAGACCACGGAGCAATCGGGTGAATGCCGACGTAGTTGAAGCTTCGACCTTCCCTGAGCCGGCGTAGACCTCGGCGTAGGTCTCAGGTGTGGGAAGCGTCAGCTTGCTGGAGCCGACTACCCGGCTCGGCAGATACCCTCCCAATTCCTGTCTCCGGGCGTGAAGATACTCGTGCTCGGGTGTGCCCGGCCCGGGCCTGAAGTATGGGGGCTCCCTGTCCCCTTCGAGCAACTCGGCGGGGATGTCCGCCTCGAGATGAAGGGTTGCTCGCAGCCCCATCAGTTGTTGGTTGGTCATCTCCTTGATCTGATGCGTGGCGTTGCGGCCCTCGACATCAGGCCCGAGGGTCCAGCCTTTGATCGTCTTGGCCAGGATCACCGTTGGCTTGCCGTTGTCGAGCTCGGTTGCCACCTTGTAGGCGGCGTAGACCTTTCGATAGTCGAGCCCGCCGCGGCGAAGGGCCCAGATCTCGTCGTCAGTCATCTCGGCAACGAGCTCCTTGGTCCGTGGGTCTTTGCCAAAGAAGTGCTCCCGCACGTATGCGCCGTCCTCGGTCTTGTATCGCTGGTACTCACCGTCGACCGTCGTGCCCATCACATTGATCAGAGCGCCCTCATAATCACGTTCGAGGAGCTTGTCCCAACCCGAGCCCCAGATCACCTTTATCACGTTCCATCCGGCGCCACGGAAGACCGCCTCGAGCTCGGTGATGATCTGGCTGTTCCCACGCACCGGCCCGTCCAGACGCTGGAGGTTGCAGTTGACCACCCAGGTCAGGTTGTCCAAACCCTCCCGGGAGGCGAGAGAGATGGAACCGAGGGTCTCCGGCTCGTCGACCTCACCATCGCCGATGAAGCACCAGATCCTCGACTGTGAGGTGTCGTCGAGACTGCGGTTCTGTAGATACTTATTGAAGCGCGCGTGATAGATCGAGTTGATCGGGCCTAGCCCCATCGAGACCGTCGGAAACTCCCAGTACTCGGGCATCAGCCTCGGATGTGGATAGGAAGAGAGGCCGTCCCCGTCGATCTCGAACCGGAAGTTGTCGAGGTGCTTCTCGTCGAACCGGCCCTCGAGGAACGAACGTGCGTAGATCCCCGGTGCGGCATGACCCTGCAGGTAGACGTGGTCCCCACCCCCGGGAGCGTCCTTGCCTCTGAAGAAGTGGTTGAAGCCGACCTCATAGATGGTGGCCGAGGAGGCGAAGGTAGAGAGATGGCCTCCAACCCCCTTTGAACGATGATTGGCCTTGATCACCATCACCGCCGCGTTCCAACGGATGTAGCGCCGGATCCGTCGTTCGATGTCCTCGTCGCCGGGGAACTCGGGCTCGTCCTCAGGCGGGATGGTGTTGATATATGGGGTTGTGATCGCCCCTGCCATCCCGACATTTGTCTCGTGAGCACGCTCGATCAGTTTCGCGACCAGATATCTGGCCCGATCGGGGCCGTACTCGCTGACCACGGCATCCAGTGAGTCAATCCACTCCTTGGTTTCCACCGGGTCGGAGTCGGGCATCTGGTTGACGTACTCATCACCAAGGGTCCGGCCAAGATCGGCTGCCATCAGGCAAGCCTAGTTAGGAGCCGGGCTTTCCAACCCGGCCGACAACACCTTCGCTCCTGGGATGTCGGTGCGCTCGAGCCAGGCGCCGAGGACCTCCATGAAGCGGAGGGGAGCGTCCATCTGAGGGGTGTGGCCGGTGTCATCGAGTTGCACGTGGGCCCATTCGGGGCGGAGCGAGCAGAGCCACTCGATGGCGGTCGGGGAGACGATGTGGTCGGACAACCCCTGGATCACCAGGGTTGGTGCTTCGATCGACCGGATCATGTCCAGGTAGAAGGAACGTCGGGCGTAATGGCGGGCGATCGAAGTAGCCGTTCGGGCGGTGGCGTATTTGGCCCATGGGAGGTTCTTGCGGATGGCGGCCATGTCGCGTGATGCCTCGATGAGGACCACCGGTACCCGGCCCGGCTTGTGGGTGACCATCTCCATCGTCTTGCGGGTCAGCTCCTCGGGTGTGTTGCTGCGGAGGAAGTATCGGCCGTACGCCTCGCCGAGCAATGGTGTCGCCTGGATAGCGAGCCGGATGACGGTCGGCCAGTCGAGACGGGGGTCGGGAAACCTCGGTGGAGTGGCCGGCGACACCAGCACCAGCCTCTCGACAAGGTCGGGTCTCGTCGCGGAAACCATCTCGGATACCAGGCCACCAGTTGAGTTGCCGATGAGCGTGTGGACCTGGCTGTCGAGTGTCTCCAGATAGCCGATGACCGAATCCCGGTGGGTCTCGAGGTGGAAGTCGTTGCGTGGCGGGGTCAGCCCGAACCCGGGGAGATCTATGCCGCGAACCCTTCCGAGTCTCGCCAGGGCAGGCGCCACGGCCTTCCAGTTGGTGGTCGAGCCACCCAGCCCGTGGATGAGGACGAGGCTCGGCCCCGACCCCCCAAAGTCGACCTCATGCATCGGCCCCTGCGCGGTGTCCACGTAGTCATGCACGTCCCGGAGGCTACCAATCGCCTGCCCTTAGACTCGCCGCGGTGAGGTTGCTGCTCGTGTCCACATATGAGCTCGGTCGTCAGCCGGTGCATCTAGCATCCCCGGCCGCGGCATTGGCTGCAAGTGGGATAGAAGTGACCCTTCTGGACCTGGCGGTCGAAGACTGGGATCCCTCGCTGCTCGATGGGGTCGACGGTGTCGCCTTCTCCGTTCCGATGCACACCGCGATGCGACTCGCCATCTCGATGGCAGGGACGATTCGCTCCCTGCGACCGGAGTTGCCCATCGCCTTCTATGGCCTCTATGCCGCGGTGGGAAGCGAACGGACTCTCGGTGGGCTCGCAGACACACTGATCGTCGGCGAGTACGAGCCCGATCTCGTGGCCTGGGCCCGGGGATTGGGACATCACCAACAGGTGATCCCGGAGATCAAGCGCCACCTCGGCCGTTCGGAGTTCCACACCCCCGACCGCTTCAGGCTCCCGTCCCACGACAACTATGCCCGGCTCGAGTGGGAGGGTGTGGCGCGGGTTGCCGGTGCTGTCGAGGCCTCCCATGGCTGTCGACACCGTTGCCGACACTGTCCGATCCCGGTCGTGTACGACGGGCGAATGCGTGTTGTCGGATCCGAGAAGGTCCTTGCCGACATCGATCAGCTGGCAAGCGACAGCGTCGAGCATGTCACCTTTGGTGATCCCGACTTCCTCAACGCTCCCCGCTACTCGATGGACCTGCTCCGTGAGGCTCACGCGGCACATCCCGATCTGACCTTCGACATGACGGTCAAGGTCGAGCACATCCTTGCTCACGAGTCGCTGTGGTCGGAGATGGCGTCGCTCGGGGTGCTGTTCGTGGTCAGTGCCTTCGAGAGCACCGACGATGCCACCCTCGAGATCCTGGACAAGAACCACACGGCGTTTGACATGGCCAGGGCAGTGACGGTGTTGAGGTCGGCGGACGTCCACATGCGGCCCACGTGGCTTCCATTCCTGCCATGGACCAAACCGCAGCATCTGGTCGACCTGGTGGGCTTCTTGGATGGGAATCGCCTGTGGTCGGCAACCGATCCGGTACAGCTTGCGATCAAGCTCCTGATTCCCGAGGGCTCGCTGCTCGAGAGGCACGCGGCCGTCCTGCCTCACCTCTCGTCATATGAGCCGCAGTCACTGACCTGGTCCTGGGCCTTCGAGCATCCGGAGACCGGGCCCCTTCATGAGACGCTCGATGCGATTGCTGCTGAAGGCTCCGACTGCGGTGCCGATGCGGCGGACACTTTGGCGATAATGCGGGCCCGGATCGGGGAGATGGCAGGTGCCCGCTTTCCCGAGATGCCAGACTCGGCGCCAACCCCCCGGCTCAGTGAGAGCTGGTTCTGCTGTGCCGAGCCGACGGCCGCCC
>CAZRID010000305.1:0-4174 GCA_964600055.1 uncultured Acidimicrobiaceae bacterium | reverse complement strand
CCTCGAACTGTGGCGAGGCGACCGCGATCCACACCGCGGTGGCGGCCGGAGTGCGAAAGATCGACACCCTCGCCGTCGCCTGCATCGACGCTGCCGACGTGCAGGGTGCCTACCCGTGTGGGCGGTGCCGTCAGATCATGTCTGAGTTTGGTGTGGACTCGATCATCGTTGCTGCCGGGGAAGGTTCGGAGGTCAGAGAGCACACCCTTGACGAACTGTTACCCCACCGCTTCACCTTCTGAGGGAACCTGCGATGTAGGCTCGTCGTTGGTTCCTTAGACCATGAGACGTCGCCTATTCCTCTCGCTGGTCGTACTCCTCACCACGCTCATCGCCGCCCCAGCCTCCGCTGGTGGGTCCTGGCTCGAGCCAACCGACGTTCGCGTGGAGGCCGGCGATCATCTTGTGCTCGAAGGTGGCGTATCCATCGGCCAGCTGGGATGGGTCGAAAACGGCCCATATTTCGCCTACTTGTCCGGGGAGAACTACGGAAAACCCATCGTCGACGGTTTCGGAGGATCCCAAACCGATGTGCTGCTTGGCCCGGTGGAGATCAGCGACGCGAGCCGGTTCGGTGCTTTCCTATCAGTGGAGTTCACCCTCCCCGAAGATGTACCTCGAGGAATGTACGTCGTCACCGTGTGCAACGACCCGTGTACGACTGGATTCGGGGACCTGATCGGGTCATTTCTGTTCGTGGGGATGGATCCTGTCTTCGAAGAGGCGGCGGCATCCTCACCCGTCGTGATCACGACCGAGCCCACCGCGAGCCGATCACCCGATCCGATCACCACTGATGAGCCGGTGTTGGCACAGCCGATTGTGAACCTCGAAGCTACGTCATCGAATGAAGCCCAGGTGGACCCGGTTCTTGTCGGTGGCGCTGTCCTCCTGACGTTGCTGCTGACCGGCGGTCTGTTCCGACTGGTGAAACGACCTCGTCACGAGACAGCGGAGCACGAGAAGATCTTGATCAACCGCTAGGCGGCCAGTTGTCCCGGTTCTCCTTGCGCACGACGAAGCGCAGGCCCGACCAGGTGTCGTCAACGGCGATCACCTTGTTGTCCACCATCCCGGTGGGAAGGAAGAGATCCCGCAGGGTCTGCTCGGTTAGATCGGTCTTCACGCCCGAGCTCTTCTTGGGCCAAAACACCCAGATCGCACCATCGGGTGGGACATACGTGATGGCCCTCTGGAAGCCCCGTTCCGCCTCATCGGCCCGGTCGGCGAAGATGATGAAGATGTCGGCCGGAAGCTCGGTGCGATGGACCTCGACGTCAGGCGGGAGATCACCGAGATCGAAGTTGAAGTAGTTGGGCATGTTCAGGATCCCAACCGTCTTGCCTTCCTTGATGCCCAGCTTCTGGGGCAAGGGCGTGCTGCTGTAGCCGGCCATCAGCCAGTGGGCAGCATGTCCCGATGCTCCACCCGGCCGTCGGCACGGATGGCGAAGCGACCCTCGGTTCGAGCATGGACCGGGTCACGTCGGGTCCATGGCCAGCCACCGAATTGGGTGCGGTAGTAGTCGTCGACCGCCTCTCGCAGCTCTTCGGCAGAGTTCATGACGAACGGGCCTATCTGGAATACGGGAGCACCGATGGGCTGGCCCTGAAGCAGGAGGAACTCCGCCGGCTCACCATGGTTTTCGACCACTGTGTCGGTCTCAGGCCTCAATCTGGCACCAATGCGAGCCTCGAGTCGGGCAGAGCCGATCCTCACGTCGGTCCCCTCGAAGCAGTGCAACATTCGATTGGCCGACGTGGGCGCCATCGGCAACTGCCACTTCGCGTCCGGTGCCAGCCTGATCAGCCAGATGGCAAGGTGGGAGTCGGTCCTCGATGCCCACGAGTCGGGTGGGGGAGATGGTGGGCGATGGCCATCGATAGACCCGGCGATGACGTCGACACTCACACCAGGGGCAGGGCTGATGGTGGGGATGTCCTCGCCCCACAGCATGCCGAAGTAAGCGGGGACCAGCTTCGACTCAGGCGGGAGATTGAGCCAGATCTGGAACAGCTCCATTGGATTGGGCCCGACCGGGTTGATCAGGGGGAACATCTCGGCGTGCATGATCCCGGTGCCGGTGGTCAGCCATTGCACATCGCCTTCGCCATAACGGGCCGTGGCACCAAGCGAATCGGAATGGTCGACGTAGCCGCGGCGGACGACGGTGACCGTCTCGAATCCTCGATGCGGGTGCTGGGGGAACCCGGGCACGATGTCCCCGTGGTACATGCTCCAACCGTTGAGATAGGAGAAGTCGGCCCCGATCTGACGACCTGCGAGCGATGCATCCGGGCCTAGATCTTCGTTTCCGGATGGAAAGGCGTCGACGTGGTGGACGGTGAAGATGAATGGGTCGAGGCCTTCCCAGGGAAAGCCGAGCTCGACCAGCTCGATCACGGATTGGGTTGAGATGAGGCGCTCCTTGCTGTCGGAGGTCATGGTACGACGAGGCCCGGGTTGGTTTCAGCGATGCTGTGGTTGGCGGGTCATCAGCCAATAAGTCGGTCCTCCGGGCATCAACGAGACGTCTTCCTCCACGATCTCGAAGCCGGCCCGCAGATAGAAAGGGACCGCTTCCCTATTCGAGGTTTCGAGATAGCACGGCACTTGGTCTTGGTCGGACGATTCGAGAGCTGGCCCGAGGAGCCTGCTCCCGATCCCGAGACCCTGTGCCTCGGGACTGACCCCGATCACCTGGAGGTACCAAACGGGATGTTGCGGGAAGTGAGCATCGATGTTGGACCCGAAGCGGGTCAGATCCCGGAACGACCGTGGAGCGTGACGCAGGACCGAGAGCAGGGCGGGGAGGGCACGAAGGTTTCGACTGATTGACCACGGGTATCGCCCTGGGGCCTGCCAGGCGGCCACGCCGAGGAGTTGGCGATCCTCGGTAGCCGCCCAGCAGTTGCCTTCGGCCTGGGCATCACGCACCGGCGCCCGCATGAATCCCCGGAGGGCTCGGGAGCGACGGTCGGGGTCCGGAAACATGTGGACATAGTCGGGTGTGGTCCCGAAGCTTCGGGCGAGCACGTCGGCGGCGTCGTCGACCCGCTCGGGGCGGAGCTTGTCGATGCGGATGGTGTCTCGGATCATCGCCCTGGTGGCGTCTACCCGAAGCGCGACGGGGTCAAACGGTGCGGACACAGAGTTTCGTCGGGCAATTTCAAAATATCTTGGGATCGGAGACAGTGACTCAGTCCGGTGGGGTCCATCGCCAGGCGTCTTGGATCCGACACCGGCCGGTTGCCGGGTGATTCGATCCAGACCTGCTGATCCTGGTTCCAAGGAGGAGCCGGCGCAAACACCGAACTGGACGGGATGACCTGGACCAGGTGCGTGGGACTGCATGCCACCGCCAACTCGCCGCATCCTCGTCGGACAACGAATGTGTCGAAAGCGACTTCCATCTGCAGCGGAATCTCGTCGTCCGTGGCCCACCGGAAGGGTGGCGTGAGCTCGAGTACGGGATAGCCGGCTACTTCTGATCCGACAATCCCCGTCTCGAAGATCTCTTTGTATTCGGGTCCCAGAGCATCGACCACGTCCTCGTAAGCCTCCATCTCGACCGAGCTGGATCCGGTCCGGATCTGGTAGGTAAAGCCGTCCCACCCCGATGCCTCGATGGGGCCTCGGGAAGAGAACAGGATCCCCGCGACGGGCGAGGTCCCCTCATCGAGCTCGACGATGATGCCGGCCGATATGCCGATGTCTATCTCGATCCGGGACGGATCGAGATAGACATCAAAGATCGTGCCGTCGGGGAGAACCCCCCGCGTGGAGCCGGACGCCAACGGAGCCGTGGTCGTCGTCGTGGTCCGCGCAACCGTGCTCCCGGTGCTCGTCGGCATCTGGTCCGGCGGGAATGTCGGCGCCATCGACTGAAACTGGTCGGTGGTGGCGGTGGTCGTGGAGGTGCAGGCTGCAATCAGCAGCAGACCAGCCGCGAGATGGCGTCGACGCCGCATCCTGTCCCAGTATTACGAAGGGGCCGTGGGAAAGGTTCCCAGAGCCCCCCTCCAACCCTGCGGGGGAGAACCTCAACGTCCCTGCAGTGCCTCGATCAGCTTGGGGAGGACCTTGTGCACGTCACCGACGACGCCGAGATCGGCGATAGAGAAGATGGGGGCGTCGGGGTCTTTGTTGATGGCGATGATGGTCTTCGAGTCCT
>CAZRID010000304.1:0-4183 GCA_964600055.1 uncultured Acidimicrobiaceae bacterium | reverse complement strand
CGGCGTGGATGTCGGTGTCGAAGGCGATCACGGGTGCGATCACGTCGTTGTGTCTGCTCACGAGGTCGGTCATGGGCCGCGATGCTACCCAACCAACACCCGACCGGAAATAGCGAAAATCGAAAGTTGTCAGCCTTCAGAACACCCGTTGGGCCAGCGAATGTGCTGGTCAGCGGGAACGTTGGTCATCTCGGCAGTCGTGCCATCGCGGAAGGCGATGGCCACGTTGACACGAGTCTCCTGTCCGAGACCGAGGTGGGCGATGGGCAGCCGTCCCGACGAATAGCCGCCACCGATGCCAATCTCCTGTGTTGCCAACACCTCTCCGCCCTGGGTGGAGACGGTTACCAGCGCTCCGATCCCACTTCCCGGCTCCCCGATCGACAATTCCAGCCAGTGACCGGTTTCACCAACGTTCCTGAACATCAATGAAGGAAGAGCGGGCTCCCACTCGACCGCAAAGAGATCGAGTCGCCCGTCGTGGTCGAGGTCGACCACCGGGGCGCCGATCCAGTACTGATCCGATCCCAGACCCGGTGAGACCTCGAACGCCAGTTCTTCGCCACCAAGATTGCGGTAGATGGCCGGGGCTGTACCGTCACCGGCCGACGCCGAGGTGACGATGTCGAGCCACCCGTCGTTATCGATGTCGGCCAGGTCTACATGCGGGGCGAGGGTGGGGAGTGGGGCCATTCCTGCTGTCTCCGTCACATCCTCGAACCCGGGGACGTCGCCACCGGTATTGAGGAAGACCCGCACCGGGACCTCGGAGTCGAACTCCACCGTCGCCCGATAATGCTGACCGACCACGATGTCGGTGAGGCCGTCTTTGTTCAGGTCGCCGAGAGCCACGCCGGCCGGATCGTCCTCCTCGCCTATGGGCACCGCGGCGTAGTCGCCGGGTGTCACATCCTCGAACAGCATGTCGCCGCGGTTGATGAAGACCGCAGTCGAAGTGGCGAGGTCTGGCAACAAGTCATTGTTGAGATCACCGGGAACCGCGCTCAAGGCGAGCACCCCGGCGAGGCCCGACCCGTCGGTGACATCGGAAAAGACGAGTGATCCGTCGTTGTGGAGGAGAACCCCCCCGGTTTCGCCCGAGTTGTCCTCCGATACGTAGACGTCGAGCAGTCCGTCACCGTCATAGTCGGCCACAGCCGGCGTCCGGCCCCGGAAATCGCCCGGAAGCGGCTCGCTTTGTGCTTCGAGGTCACCGTCGACGTTCTCGTACAGGCGGGTTGGCGTGGCGAAGTCGCCGTCCCGCCCCGCGTGACGCACCAGGAGGAGATCGTCGTCACCGTCGAGGTCGAAGTCGGCGAATGCCGCTCCCGAGGTCCGGCCCAATTCCTCGCTCCATTCCGGGTCGAGACTCAGTTCCGGCCCGCTGAGGAGGAGCCGGTCCGGGGAGGGGCCATCCGCCCCGCGTAGCTGGTAGACGTCGGCTTCCCGGTCGCCAAAGGTCCCGACGACGAGATCGGGCATTCCGTCACCATTCACCTCACCGAAGGCGGCCGCATGGCCGTGGAGACCGACCAGGGGATCGACCAGATCGAGCGCCTCGGTCACATCCTCGAACTGGATCTCGCCGGTGGCACCCGAGGTGATTGCCGACCAGCAGCTCAAGCTCCCCTCCTCGGCCGGCACGATCACCGAACCGGTGGACGGGGTCTCTGTGGACACGCCGGGACCTGAGGTGCCCGGATTGCTCTCAGGGGCGGTGCATGCGGTCAGCAGCAGGATCGTGACCAGCAAAACTGCACGTCTCGTCATACCCCTTCCACAACCACCAACACGACGGTCCCAAAACCGGAGTCGTCGTCGAGATCGGAGGCGTTGACCCCGATGATGAGGTTGCCCTCGTCGTAGACGATCGAATAGGTCCCTCCGGGGAGTAGGCCCAACTCTTCGTCGAAGGGGTCGAGGAGGGCGGTGACCTCGGTGATCTCGCCGCTGGCGGTGTCCATGGACATGATCCGGGCCCCGACCTCCCAGGCGCCGCCGTGGGCTTCGGGCATCCAAAAGATTCTGCTGCCGTCAGGCGTGATGGCTATAGATGTCGTAGTCCCGCCCGGGTCACCGAGCTCCGCGAGCGAGCCGTCGGGCGAGATCGAGAAGAGCCCGGACTCGTCGTCGGAGACGCCGTACACCGTCCCGTCCGGGGCGGGTCGGGTGATGGCCCGCAGCCAGAAGCCGGGCATGCTTGCTTCGAGGTCGTGGAACTCACCAGAGGCCGGGTCCAGAGCCGCCAGGTTGCCGTCCCCGATCCCGTAGAGCACTCCGCCACTGACCGGGTCGATTCCAAGTGCCCTGAAACCGTATTGACGGGGATCATCGACCTGGTCGACCACCTCTGAGGTGGACGTATCGAACATGGTCAACACACCGGTGTCCTCATCGCCGGACTCCACGTCGACCGAGCCGGCGACCAGGGTCACTCCATCCGCTGTGATGGTCATCGTGGGCAGGCCGAATTCGCCCGCAATCGGCCCATGGTCGCTGATCATCAGGCCCTCGGGGTCGATCGCTAGAAGCCGGTCGCCCTCATAGCCATTCTCATAGACCAGGTCGTCGCGGGTGCCCCAATAGGTCGCGGCCCAGATAGTCCCACACCCGTCACTCACCATCTGGGCGTGGACCTTCCCGTAGCCAAAGGCGCCCTCCTCGTGGGGCACGGTGGAGAGGACGTCGGCGAATCGGGTCAGCGTGCGGCCGTCGGAGTCGTAGACGAAGAAATACGAGTTGGCGTCCACCCCCAAATGGTCACCGACCGCCGAGAGATGTCGACCGTCGCCCAGCGCGATTCCTTGGCCCCACTGCGACCAGAGCCCCTCGGTGGGGCCGGGCAATGGGTACTCGGCAGCGTAAACCTCTATCCCGTCCTCGCCAGAGATCAAGGCGAGGGGCACCGAAGCATCGTCACGCCAGGCCACCCCCTCACCGCTCGGTGGGCAGTCGCCCGATGTGGGTGTAGTCGAATCAACCGTGGTGGAACCGGGCCCACCGGAGCTGTCGGTGCTCGTTGCGACGGTGGTCGTTGGCTCGTCGCCGGGTTGTGAATCGCCGGCACATCCCACTAACACGGCGACGGCGGACAATATCCCAACCCATGTGACCCGACTCTGCTTAGCGATCCGCATCCTGAGGAGGATTAAAGCGGATCCGTGAAATTGGCTGGCCGGGGTTACCGGTTTGTGACCGCCATGTAGATCGCGGCCACTCCGTCGATCAGCAACAGGATCGCAAACAGGGTGATCAGAAGCGACGTCGAGAACTCGGCGTTGAACAGAATGAGCAGTCCGATGAGGATGCTGACGACGCCAAAGACTGCTGCGCCGAACCCGGCCCCACGGAAGGAGCCGAACAGGGCGGATACACCGACCAGGACCCCGATGACCCCCAGGAACACACCGATCACACCCTGGAAGGCGTCTGCTGCATCGCCGGGATTGGTCAGCACCAGCACCCCGGCGGCGATTCCCAGGACGCCCAAAGCCAGCTTCCACCCCACGTCGGTGCGGTCGATGAACACCGCGAAGATCATGAAGATCCCGTGGATCAGCCACCACAGGCCGAGGACGACCATTAGCAAGGCCAGAGCCTCCTCCTGACGGATGATCAGGATGATCCCGAAGATGACCGCGGTGATGCCTCCCATCAAGAATGCGTAGTTGATGGTTCGGTCTGGTGGGCTCACGGTTTCCATTTGCGCTGTCTCCCTTCGGGCGACGCGGGTGCGTCACCGATTCAAGCTACATCTCCGAGCCTCGGATGAGCGGTTGCTTGCGTGAGCGAGGGTGCCTGACACCCGATGAGAATGTGCCTTTATGGGGCGGTTGGGCGGTCGCCTATTCTCGGGACCATGGAGGTTGATTGGGCCTGGGCCGTGACTGCAGGACGCACCGGGGTCTACTTCACGCCCGCTCCCGGTAACACTGGACTGACACCGCCGGAAGCCCAGACCAAAGCGATCCTGCCCGATGGGTCGGAAGTGTTCCCGATTCTTGAACCCGCCGATGAACACAATGACCTCGGTGGCTTCGGGTTCGTATTCGATCCACCGCTACCTGATGGCGCGGTTGTTCATATGAACGACCGCGCGTTCCACACGGTCAGTGGCTCCGCTCAATGACCGGCTGGGAGGGATGATTCCGTCGTGGCGCCCACCGGTCGGGCGGTGGATCTC
>CAZRID010000303.1:0-4204 GCA_964600055.1 uncultured Acidimicrobiaceae bacterium | reverse complement strand
AACCTAGCGGTCAGGTCGTTGATGGTGATTCCCCTCGTCTCGAGTTGTCCGCCGACAAGTTTCGCGCCCCTGACAATCCCGTCGAGATGTCCGATGGTCCCGGCCAGGTGGCGGATCACCTGGCTTTTCGTGACCAATCTGCGCCTGATTCCGATGCTCGTCTGATGGTTGAGCGGTTCGCCCGCGATGGTCACGCCGGGAAGGCTGTTCAGGTAGGACACCAGGAGCGTGCTTCCGCTCCGGGGCATTGGTGTGATGACGAACAGCGGGTCGCCGGGTGCACGGCGTGAATAGAGGGTTAACGCCAACGCCCGCAGTTCCCGGCGGATCGCAGCTCTCATAGGTCTAACCCTATGTCGGAGGATCGATGTCACGTCGCCGGTTCCTGCAACTGATTGCGGCGGTGCTCGTCTGTGCGGCTGGGAAGTAGGGTCGCTCTGTTATCGCTGGAGGTCAAGTGCCCGATCCAATCTGTCGATCCCGATTCATTAACGCTGGGATGGCGGCGCCGTTCTGTACCGCCCCTCGGAGGAACCAGGGCTTCGTGGACCACCGGTTCTATCGCTTCCGGCACGACGCAGCCCGACAGTTGAGGCGTTTTCGGTCAGTCTTCCGGGATCAGGTCGACATTCAGAGCTTAAGCTCCGACCTGGTGGTGGTGGCACGGGGCGCCTTGGACTAGCCCACCTGTCCGCGTGGCTCCCGGCAGGAGCTGCCTACGTCGCGGCCGTTGTGTCGACGTCGGCGGGGTCGGAGCGGCTGTCATCGATAGGGATCGAGCGGGATTGTGGTCGATCGGAGTGACGATAAGGGTTCGGTCAACGCCCCTTCGCAGCTTGCATCCGATCCGGAGATGGTCCGCCGTGTGGGGGGGCTGCGCGCCTCACATGAAGGAGCGGTCTGCGTGTATCACATCATCTCTGGATATGCTGCGCGCCTCGCCGAGGGGCTCGAATGAAGATCGCGCACCTGACAACAATCGACATGAGCCTTCGATTCCTGTTGCTGCCCCAACTCGAGGCGGCGAGGGAGTTGGGCGACTCAATCGGTATCAGCGCTGACGGCGAGTTCGTGCCAGAACTCGAAGAGCGAGGCATCCGTCATGTCGCCCTCGCCTCATCTACCCGTGGAATGAATCTGTTTGCTGACGTCAGGGCGATCGGCCAGCTGTGGAATGTGCTGCGTCGTGAGCGACCGGACATCCTCCATACCCACAACCCCAAGCCAGGGGTCTACGGTCGGATCGTGGGCCGGCTGGCAGGGGTCCCGATCGTGGTCAACACCGTGCATGGCTTGTACGCCACGCCGGAGTCGTCACTCGTGAAACGTGTGATCGTCTATACATTGGAGTGGATTGCGTCCCGGTTCTCCGATGCCGAGCTGATCCAGAGCCCGGAGGACTTCGAGCTCTTGTCGAAACGCCGGATCATGCCTCGCTCCAAGCTCCGGCTCTTGGGCAACGGTGTCGATCTCGACCGTTTCCGGCCGAACCCGGAGCTGAGGGAGCAGGTCCGACGAGAGCTCGGCCTCACATACGAGCAGGTTGCGGTGGGTCTGGTCGCCCGTCTTGTCGACGAAAAGGGGGTGCCGGAACTGATCGAGACCGCAGAGCGACTCGAGGACCGCTATGTGGTGTTCATCACCGGACCTAGAGACCACGAGAAGTCGGACGCCGTGTCGGAAGAGCTTCTCGCCCGGGCCGAAGCCAACGGTGTTCGCTTCCTGGGAATGCGCAGGGACGTGGACCGGATCTACCAAGGAATGGACATCTTCGTACTTCCCAGTCATCGGGAAGGCTTCCCCAGGGCGGCGATGGAGGCAGCAGCTTCGGGCCTTCCGGTGATCGCCACCGATATCCGAGGTTGTCGGCAGGTCGTCACGGACGGGGTCAATGGCTTTCTGTTCCCGGTGAAGGATGTCGACGCGCTGACTAATGCGATAGCTCGGATTGGGGACGACGGTGAGCTGAGGTCGCGCATGTCCCGGGCATCAGTCGATCGGGCTCGTGTTCAGTTCGACGAACGGAAAATCGTCAACCGGGTGATGGGTGCCTACGCCGAGGTGGCGAAACGCAAAGGCCTATACCCGTCCTTGGTCGAGCGGTGGGGGGGTGACTGAGGCGTTGGCTCAGTCCTCGGCCTCACCCGGCAGGTCGTCGGGAGTGATTGTGACCTGCACTCGGTACCGACGCCCACCCTTCTCGAAATAGGCCGCCTCCGTAACGTCGTTGGTGGTCAGAGCGCGAAGAGTTCTGAGGACGTCTTTCACCGGGGCCGAGGTCTCGAGATCCAGCCGGCGGACCGAATCAGAGGCGAGGTCCAACCGGTTGTGACTGGTCCCCAGGTCCAGAGATTGAGTGATGCGAGGAGGGCGCCCCGATGCCAGCAATGGCCATGCCGCCCGGAACAACGCGACCTCGAGATCGAGCAATCGGCCATACAGAGTGTGTGCGGTGTCCTCAGGACGAATCTCGAGCTCGGTCTGGGCCACGATGTCCCCGGTATCCACCCCTTTGTCCATGAAATGGAGGGTGGCTCCGATCGGTGTGCCGTCCAGTATTGCCCAACTCGAGGGGTGCCATCCACGATTGTGGGGAACTAGGGCAGGGTGGAGATTGAGCACACCGACCCTGGGAATCTCCAGAATGGCCTCAGGGACGATGTATGGAAAGTGCACGCCCACCAGGTAGTCGAGGTCGAGGGATCGGAGCAGCTCGATACTGGCCGGCTCACGGATTTGTTTGCCGATGAGCACGCGATCGGAGTTGAGCCCTGCCATTTCCAGCAATACATCAGCGTGGGTCGCCCGATCAGGCGATGAGATCATGAGCGCTTCCGGCTCTACCCCGGCATCGAGCAGAATGGCAAGACACCCCACGGCTACCTGCCGGTCTCCGGCGAATGCGAGTCTCGTCATGTTCCGGAGCCGGTGAAATACTCGACCGTTGCCAGGCCCTCCTGGGTTACGCCAATTCGTCGCAAAGCGCTCGGGATAGTCATTGCCAGGATCTTGAGGTCAAGCCAGGGTGAGCGGTTCTCGACATACCAGACATCCATCTCCAGCCGCTCCGGCCACGGTGTCATATTGCGACCGTTGACCTGAGCCCACCCCGTGACACCAGGTTTCACCTCGTGCCGTCGCGCCTGACGCTCCGAGTAGAGGGGCAGATAATGCACGAGAAGCGGTCGAGGGCCGATCAGACTCATATCCCCCTTCAGGATATTCCAAAGCTCTGGTAGCTCGTCGAGGCTCGTGCTTCTGAGCCTGGCTCCGAAGGGCTGGAGCCGATCCCGGTCGCTTGAACCGTCATTGGGGTCGACCGGAGCGAGACTCATAGTGCGGAACTTGACCAAGGTGAATGGCCGCCCATGGAGACCGGGTCGCTCCTGTTTGAAAAGTATGGGACGTCCCAGTCTCAACCAGACCAGCGTTGCGATGACGATGAGAAGCGGCGACAGGACCACCAGCGCCAACCCGGAGATCGTGACGTCCAGCGCCCGTTTCACCGCTGGACAGCTATCCCGATCGGCTCATGTTCCAATAGCAGCCTTTCGGCTTCCATCCGCTCTCTCCCTGCGTTTCGGCTCTCGTTCCACCCGAGCCCGATCAGCACTGCCAGGAAGAATACGAGAACCTGTCCGCCCTGACGGGCGGATAGTCCCGAGGTTGCGGACAATACTGAAAGCGATTGCCAAGCCCAACATGTAGGGGTGCAGAAGGCCAGGAAGGCTTTCCGTCGCCATTTTCCCTAGTTGCAGATCATGTCATATCGGTGAGGGGGGCTGCGAGTCGGAGCGCTTGAATCCCTAACACCGCAAAAGGCAGAGAAATCTCGAAGGGCTCCGAGAACGCAACCCACCCGGGTCAGGTGGACCTGCCTACTGGTTTTTCTCTGCCGGACGTGCTTCATCGGTTGGCCTCTCCAAGCAAGACTGCGAGTTGCTCTTGCCACAGATCGATGCTCGTCCGAAGCGTGAAGCGCTCAAGACACCGTGCCCGAGCAGCGTTGCCCATTGCCGCACGGAGATCGGGACGACGGGCCAGATGTTCGGCAGCGTTGATGAAATCCCCGATTTCATCAACGGCGACCACGTGGCCCGTCACACCGTCTTCAATAACGGTCCGGACCCCCGGCACGTCGGTCGAGATAACGGGCAGCCCGGCCAAGCCGGCCTCGATCAAGACGCCGGGCATGCCTTCGCCT
>CAZRID010000302.1:0-4210 GCA_964600055.1 uncultured Acidimicrobiaceae bacterium | reverse complement strand
ATGGCCACGCGCTGTTGCTGACCGCCCGAGAGCTGACCCGGGTACTTGCGGGCCTGCTCCGGGATCTTCACCCGCTCCAGCATCTGCATTCCCAGATCGTCGGCTTCGTTCTTTGGCATCCGGCGAACGAGACGTGGAGCCAGGGTGACGTTGTCGATCACGGACAGATGTGGGAACAGATTGAACGACTGGAAGACCATCCCTGTCTCCCGGCGGACCTCTTGGATGTTGCGCACATCATCGGACAGCTCGATCCCGTCGATGACGATCCGGCCTCTGTCGTGCTTCTCCAAGCGGTTGATGCACCGAATCAAGGTGGACTTGCCACCGCCGGAAGGCCCGATGACCACAACCACCTCCTGACGACCGACCTTCATGTCGATGCCTTTCAGCGCCTGGAAGCTGCCGAAGTACTTGTCGACATCCTCGAGCTCGATGATGGCGTCACCCACGGCCTGAGTCGCGTCTGCGAAGACCGATTCGATGGATTCGCTCATCTCACCCCTACCCCTAGCTTTCTCTCGAGACGCTGACTCTCGCGGGACATGGTGAACGACCCGACCCAGAACAAGAATGCAACGAACAGAAGCGATTCGATTATCAGGCCCTGGCCCCGGTAGGCATCCTGCTGAGTGATCGCCTGGCCGGCCGCCAATAGATCGAGGATTCCCAGAGCGAGACCTGCCAAAGTCGTGTCTTTGAACAGCGAGATGAATTGACCGATCTGCGCCGGGATCACATTGCGCAATGCCTGGGGCAGGACGATGCGGGTCATCTGGCGGTAGGGGCTCAGCCCCAGGGCCTTCGCTGCTTCCTCTTGGCCATATGGCACCGACTGCAGGCCACCACGCACGATTTCGGCCACATAAGCGGCGGTGAACAGAGTGAAAGTCACCACGGCTCTCAGGGGCTTGCTAGGTGCGATCCAGGGTGGGACGAAGAACTCGAGGGACACGTTGGCCATGAGGAGCAGGACGTAGAGCGGTGCACCTCGCACGAATTCGATGTAGGCGACGGACAACGATCTGAGGAGTGGCAGCTTCGATCGACGACCGAGAGCAAGCAGGATTCCCAGCGGAAAGCAGAGAATGATCCCCGCGCCAGCGGCGGCCAGGTTGAACAGGAATCCCTCCCATTCCGCGAAGGGGACCGCGTCCACCAGATACAGGAACAGGACGAATGGTGTGATCACCAGGACGAGGGCTGAGAGCCTGACCAGCGCTGTGGGGAGGGGCACCGAGCCCAATTTGGATCCGACCACGCGGCCGAGCAGCACCGCGGCGAATAGACCGACCGCCATCAACCAAGGTCCCACAGTGGTAGCGAGGACGAGCAACAGGAGCAAGGTGGCGATGAGCAAGCCGAATCGGCGGCTCAGATCGCCGATTCTCTGCCAGCCGATCAGGTCGAGATCAGCGGAGCCGCGGCGCACCTGCCGGGCCCTGATCAGACCAACGAAGATCCCGCCCCAGAAGGCTAGGGCCATGACGGAGACCGCGATCCGGAGCAGGTGAACCACCGGCCACCGACCAACCAACAACAACTTGAGGTTGACCCCAATGATGTCCCATCGGGCGTTGACGAAGACAAACCGGAGGAAGCGGAACATCAGATAGAGGCCGATCGCTCCCAGGACCAAGGTGAGTAAGGCATCGAGCCTGGATCGGAACAGATTTTGGCGTAGCCAGATCAGCGCAACATCCCGATGCCTCAGCGTCCGGCGCGGTTCGGTCGCGGTGGTCATCGTTCCACCAACGCGAACCGACGGTTGGCGACGTTGACCAGGGCCGATGTGATCAGCGATAGCACCACGTAGAAGGACAGCGCGAGGGCGAACGCCGGGACGGCGGGGGACCCGTTGCCCACCGTGATCTGGGTGACGGCGGTCAGCTCGAAATAGGCGAAACCTGCCCCGAGTGAGGAGTTCTTGATCAGATTGAGGTACTGATTCCCGAGCGGGGGAATTGCGATTCGCATCGCCTGGGGGAGAACCACATTCCACATCCTCTGGAATGGGCTCAATGCCAACGCGCTAGCCGCCTCACCTTGACCTCTGGGGACGGCTTGGATCGACCCCCGCACGATCTCAGCGATATGGCTTGCGGTGTAGATCACGAGTGCGATGAGGACGGCAAAGTAGGAGGGGTCGATCCGTATCCCGCCGACGATCTGGCGGCCGTCGACCTCGGGCAGGTTCACATCGAAACCGAATATGAACCACCCGATCACGAGTGTGAGGATGAGAAACGCGGCCCCGATGAAGCCGGATCGGGGCGGTTCGCCGGTTCGCTCCGACACGATTCTTCGCCAACGGGCGATGAGCCACCAGCCAAAGGCTCCGAATATGGCGAGCAGGAGCAATACTCCCCCGGAGTTGCCCTGGTACCAAGGAACGCCTATCCCCCGATTGGAAACCACGAGGAGCTCCAGCGGCTTCCATGCGTCTTCGATCCTGGGGAGGATTTGGAATACGACACCAAGGAAGGTGAAGACCACGATCACGAGTAGTGGGAGATTGCGAATCACCTCCACGTAGATCGCAGACACCTTGTTCACCACCCAGTTGGTGGAGAGTCGTCCGATGCCGATCAGGATGCCGAGAGCCGTAGCCAGGATGACCCCCACCACTGAGATGCGAAGGGTGTTGAGGACTCCGATCACGAAGGCCGAGCGAACCGGTTGGTTCTGGTCGAAATCGCTCCCTGGTATGCCGAAACTGCTCGGGCCAGTCAGGAACTCGAAGTTGGTCGGGATACCGCTGGACGCGGTGTTCTTTCGGTAGTTGTTGATGAGCCAATAGACGACCGCGGCCACCGCCGCGAAGACCACCAACTGGAACACCCAGCTGAGAACCCGGACGTCTCGCCAGGGTGGCGGCCTGGCTCCGGCTTGGTGTGTGGTCATGGAACGACCCGATGTGGGCCGGGCTCAGCCCGGCCCACACCGGAATGTCTCTTATCGATAGGGCGGTGCGTAGAGCAGGCCCCCGTCGGTCCACAGGGCGTTGACCCCGCGCTCGAGCCCGAGCGGGGCCAGATGAGCCTCGAAGATCTCGCCGTAGTTCCCGACCTGGCTAACCACCTGATAGGCGAAGTCGACGGGGAGGCCGAGATCCGGATCGAGCACGGTGGTGCCATCCTCGGTCTCGAACTCGGCTCCGAGGAACCGCAGGATGCTGATGTCCTCGGTGGAGGCGAGGGTGTCATCGACGTTCTCGGAGGTGATCCCAAACTCCTCGGCTTGGATGGTGGCCAGGATCGCCCAGCTCACCGCCTGTGCCCATTCGCTGTCACCGTCTCGCACCGCCGGGGCCAATGGCTCCTTGGAGAACACCTGGGGAAGGATGGTCAGAGCCTCGGGCCCGTCGGGGTAGACCGACCGCAGAGCAGTCAACTGGCTGACATCCGAGCTCCAGCCGTCACAGGTACCGGCGAGGAAAGCCTCTTGGATGAGGTCCGGGCTATCGAAAGGCCGCACCTCCCAGTCAACTCCGAGACGTGTCGCCTCGGTTGCAGCGTTGCCTTCAGTAGTCGTGCCCGTGGCGACGCAGACAACGACTCCGTCCATCTCGGAGACATTGGCGAAGCCACTGTCCGACGCCACCATCATTCCTTGGCCGTCGTAGAAGGTGGGCTGGAGGAACGTGGCGCCTTCGCTGCCGTCACGAACCGCAGTCCAGGTCGTGTTCCGCACCAGAACGTCGATCTGTCCCGACTGCAGGGCAGTGAAGCGGTCCTCGGTCGCCAGATCCACGAAATTGACCTTGCTGGCATCACCCAGCAGAGCTGCGGCGATCACGCGACAGAAGTCTGCATCGAAGCCGACGTGATCTCCCTCCGCGGTCAACACGGCGAAACCGGGCAATTCGTCCCGCGTCCCGCAATTCAACTCGTCACGCGCGATCACCTCGGCGAGCAGACCGCCGGATGCAGGCTCTTCTGGGGGAGCGGTGGTTGCCGTGCTCCCGGTACCCGCGCTGGTCGAAGTCGTCTCGCCGGAGGGGTCTTCGACGCCGGCGGTTGTCGTAGTGTCGGCCTCCTGGGTACAGGCGCCGAGCACCAGCATCAGGACGGCAACTGCTGCCAATTGCTTACTTGCTCTCATTGCTTCCTCCATTTCTCGCTTCACGAGCGTCAGGGGAGAGCCGGTTGCACCAAATCGACCCTAGCCCGAGGGGCCGCGGCGAGTTGCCGCGGAGATGGTTCACATC